>CAZESU010000067.1:0-11023 GCA_964515275.1 uncultured Oscillospiraceae bacterium | reverse complement strand
GCCGTTTCCGTTCCATTCAATTTACTTTCCGGCACTTTTTAGAAACAGCATTTCCATCGTTTCCACGCCTGTCTGTGGCTTGTTCTGTGGTCAAAGACGCCGTCCCCGTTTATAGCGCGTACCACAAATCATTCGTTGTCTCCATGCGCATTTTCCCATTCTGGGTCAGAATGTGGGTCAGGCCCGCTGGCCGGACGGATCTGCCCTGGGACTTGGGCTCCGCTGGCGGCATCCATCACATGATGGGATATTTCCACCCCGGCACCCCTTGTTGTTTTTATTATGATACCATGTCCGCGAAGCAGCATGGTATCATGCGCCATCCTTTGCGGTTCCCGGCGAAGCCTTGGAGCAAGGGCGGCATCACAGGTATAATAGTCGTTTGCGGCTATTATACCACAGGCCGCGCCGAAAGGAAAGGGGCGGCGGCTCAAATTTTGCGTCGCATAAAACAAAGAATAAGGGTCTCACAGGGCAAGCATTCCCTACGACCATCAATCAATTGAAAAATCAATCTGTTTCCACAATTCTGTAGACTATAGCTAACTCATGTATTCAATGTTTCATAGGCGCAGCGAAGATTCTGCTCCGCAGCAAATAATGGAGAGGGTCGTGTCTGAGGGTCTAAAAGGTCCCTTCTCTCAATGATTTTTCTCTCGCCTTTTACCGCCTGAGCTGGTATGTTGTGTTGCCAGAAGGAGGTGAAGAAGTTGATGTTGTAGCGCTTGCAGGTCTGCCGAAAGCGGACAATGTACTCAATATCCGCCTGGGTGGACGGCGCGACGTACTTGTCGGGAGCGGCAAGGTCGTCTAATTTACCGTAGTCCATCGCTCATTCCTCTTTCAAATATTGTGAAAACAGCCGCTTCGCGGCATCGCCTTCCAGGAGCAACAAGTAGGGATTCGCTTGCCTGAACGGCTCCGCGCCATAGTCCTGGATATAGTGTTCTCGGATCTCTGTGGCCGGGCGGATCTTCGCCAGGACTTGGGCGCCGCTGGCGGCATCCGTCACATAATAGGGCATCTCCACCCTCGGCACCGTCTTTTTTTATTATACCTACAGGCTATGCCAAAAGGAAAGGGACGGCAGCTCAAGTTTTGTGCCGCCTATTCAACGAAAAGCCTGTCGGTTTCTATGTCCGGTTGATACGCCTTAGCAAAGAAGAAAGGGCTACATAGCGCTATTGTTCCTGCTGCGGCAAATGGAATGCTTCCAGCAAAGCCATTAGCATTTCTGAGGCGATCTGGTATTGCGGCGGCGTTAGCCGCTCCAACCGACAGGGCAAATCGCCCATGTCATGTTTTGTCGGCTCGCCAAACAGGATTGCGTCACTAGAGATTGACAACACCTTGCAGACTTTCCGAAGGGACGCGAGAGAAATACCTACCACGCCACGCTCGATGGCGGAGAGGCTTTTGGGTCCTATTCCAATCAGTTCAGAAAGCCGCTCCTGCGTCAAGTCGGCCTGCTCTCTGGCCCGCTTGATATTCGCGCCGATCTCAACATTCAAGTTTTTCTTTCCCTGCATAGTAACACCACCTGTTAGCATTATTTTATGTAACGGTGGTATTGACATAAACGGTTTAACTGCATTATAATATGTCGTGTCAATAATGCGACAAAATGTGACGGCAATTATATGATAATGCAGCTCCCAGCAAAGCATTATGAATTATTGAGGTCGTAGTGCTTAAATTGCCTTTTAATGGCACAAGCCGTTGTCCGCCCGGTAAGCTCCGCGAAAATCAGAGTTGTGTGGTGACGCAGAATGGGTACAAACAATTTATACGTCTGGCTTGCTCTTTGTGCGTTTTTTATAATTTTTATACTAATATGTGTCTGGTTCCATTGCGTTCATTCCGATGATGCATCCTCTACCACCGCAAAACCCGATTTCACTGACGCGCTGTCCGGGATGCCCGCAAAAAAGCGCTCTGTCTCACAAAGCGGGCCGCTTGTTGTTCTATACAGCTATCCCATGGACTCTCACGCCACGAAATGCCCATATTGTGATTGCGAAAACGGCATCCACGCGACCCTTTGCGAGGCTTGCGGACAACCCATTTCAAAAGGGGGTGCGTCAACATGATTTGCAAATGGTGCGGCTCAATGATAGATGTCCGCCAATCGGCTTGCCCGGTTTGCGGACGCGACAATCCTCCGTTGTCCGATTGTGGTGGCATCTACAATTTGACCCAGGACATTTCGGATGATCCGACGCCATCTGAGACTCCCACAAAGCGAGAGCCTGACATTCAATCTACCCGGCGGGTTCATCCATCCGCCCCGTCTAAAGGACATTCACACTGGCTGCTCGTGTGCGGTATCGTGTTGTTACTGTTGTCGGTTGTTTTGTCGCTATCTCTTAAAATTGAAGTGGCGCGACAATATAAAGCCATGGAGCAATTGCCGGAAAAGATCAGCGCGGCCCTCAGCAGTAATTCAGATGTCTTGCGCGGAGATGCTTCAACGGGAGAGGGAGGAGTTCTGCTTGGGAAGCAAAATACGCTATCCTCCTCCGGTCTGGAGGAAATTTCCTCGCCGCAACCGCTCTCGTTTGAACTGACGTACGCCCCGGACGGCACGCTTCAGTTCCTTGACTTTTCGGATGGCGCCGCGCTGTCCATCCAGCACGAATCGGACAACATCCGCAACGCGACGGTCCATTGCAAGAGGGACGGTCAGTTCTGTTGGGACGCCATTCTCAAAACCACGGAAAGCAAAGAAAATGAGCTGCGTTTGTCCTGCGCTCTGAGAGCTCAGAAGGATCGGTCAATCAAGGCTACTCCCGCATGGCTGTTTAAAACAAAGGGTGACGCTGGCTGGAACCCTGTTGAAGAAGAAAAGACCCTTTTCACGCTGGATGCCGGTGAGCTTGTAATCGATCTTAACAGTATGGCTGAGAAATTTGACGACGATGTGGAAGTGAAGTGTACCTATCAAGTCAAAAACGAGCAGGATGTCACCCTTGAAATCAGCATTATACAGACTGTTCCGTTGGATGCCGAGTAAGCCTAAATCTAAAATAACGGAGGTAGCTATTATGGGAGAGAATTATCAAGGTGCCACGCAGCAACAAGGCGGATTTGGTATGGACTATACCGTTGACATGGTGTTCTGCATTGACGTCACCGGAAGCATGGAGGACTTCACCAACTCCCAAAAACGCATCATCAATATTGTCAAAGAAAACGCGCTCAGTTTTTACGACGACTTCTCCAAAATGATGGACGGGAAATCCAAACACGTCCGCCAGCTTCGGATCCGCGTGGTCGCTTTTCGCGATTATATGGCGGACGGTGAAAACGCTATGCTTGTGACAAATTTCTTCAACCTGCCGCAGCAGACGGCAGAGTTTGAGGCGTGCATCAACGGCATCACCGCCAGCGGCGGCGGTGACATTCCAGAGGACGGCCTGGAGGCCCTCGCTTACGCGATCCGATCCGACTGGACAACGGAAGGGGCGAAAAAGCGCCAGGTCATTGTCGTCTGGACGGATGCGGGAACCCATGAACTCGGTTTTGGGAAAGGCTCGCCGTATTATCCCAAGGGCTTGCCAGAAAGCATGGCGCAGCTCAGCGAGTGGTGGGATGAGTATATGCACCCAAACTATAAGCGCCTGGTCATTTTCGCGCCGGATGAACCCGGTTGGAGTTACATTTCTCAAAACTGGGATAATGTGATCCACTTCCCGTCGATAGCTGGCAATGGTCTGGCCGAGCGCAGCTATCTGGACATCTTAAACGTCCTTGGCAACTCCATTTGAGTGATGCAAAGAGGGCAAGTTAAAAGTGCGCTCCCTGATTTAGTGCTATCGATTTGTCAGGAGGTGAAGCGCGGCTGCGGAGAGGACAGCTACTGCTACTGCTTTTGTGCGGAGGCTGGTCTGCTGGCTGTGTTTGACGGATGCGGCGGCTTGGGTGCGCAGCGGCACAAGTGTTATTCTGACCATACAGAAGCGTATATGGCTTCTCGCTTTTGCTCCGGCGCATTTTACACCGCGTTTCAACGTTTATTCCCCCTTGACCGTCAACGTGAATCGATTGCGGAAGACTTTTGCGCGCTTTCATCTGATTGTTGCGCTGAAGCGCTCCGCAAACACCGGCCCGACGCCGATGCTAAGGCGCGGGTGCTCGGCACAATGGTAAAAACCCTGCCCACAACCGCGGCGTCAGCGTTGGTGTTGTGCAATGAGCGACAGTATGCCATCCATTCTATATGGGCTGGCGATTCAAGAGTATATCTGCTGACTCCGCATGGCTTGGCGCAGCTCACGACAGATGATACTACCGTTGCCGATCCGATGGATAACCTCTATGAGGACGGCATCTTAAAAAACATTCTTTGTTCAGAGAGAGCGCCGACGCTTCATCACAGGGAAGTCTCCATCGGCAGTCCATTCCTGGTCTTAGCCGCGACAGACGGATGCTTTAACTACTTTTCAACTCCCATGGAATTTGAGTGGGTCGTTTTATCTGCCCTGCTTCATTCACGCAACACCGTCGAGTGGGAGCAGGGGATCCATGAGCTTATCAGTCGTGTGGCCGGAGATGATTATACTCTGATTTTAACGGCATACGGCTTTGAATGTTTTGCCCGGTTAAAAGCTGCGTATGCCGCCCGGTTAAAGTTGCTGGAGCACGAATACATAAAGCAGATCTCAGAGCTTCCTCTTGCAGACCGCGCAGCCCGCAATATTCTGTGGGAGCGCTACAAGCGGGAGTATTTGCGCTACATATAGAAGGATGATGCACATGGAAATGCTTGGGCATTACAAGTTGTCCGGAACGCTTACAAACGAAAACGCGGGATACTCCATGTGGGGATTTGGCGAGAGGGATGGCGTTCAATATTTTATTAAACAATTTCTAACGCCCAAATTTCCCGTTAACGATACCGAGTCTTCCCCGGAACGCATCGTTAAAAAGATCCAGGAGTGCGACCGCTTTGCGGAAACGAAGAAGGCGCTATACAGTGTCCTCAACGCGTCATCGGACGGCAACAATGTTCGTGTACGGGAGTTTTTTCGCCTTGGCTCACGGTTCTACATCGCCATGGACAAGGTGGACGCGCTTCCTTGGACCGTGGAGACGATCGCCCGTTTGTCGGATGATGAGACACGCCGACTCTGCGCAATTATCTCTCACGCAATCTCCTCTCTTCATCAGGGCGGCATAGTCCACGCGGATATCAAGCATGAAAACATTTTATATACCAGGCTAAACAACGGATCTGTCACAGCAAAGGTGATTGATTTTGACAACAGCTTTTTGGCCGCGGTGCCGCCCAAAGATGGGGAAGAGGTTGTGGGCGACTTCAACTATTTTGCTCCAGAGGCCTGTGCCCGCATCTATGGCGAGAGAGCGGTCCTTGGCTGCAAGATCGACGTTTTTGCCTTGGGCATACTCTTTCATCAGTATTTCTCCGGGCAACTCCCGAAATTTGAAGGGGACGGCTACTCCTGCCCTGGTGACGCGGTGTTAAAGGGCTATTCTGTAATTCTATCTGACGCAATACCCGCAGATGTAGCAAACTTGATTCGTTCCATGCTTAAAAAAGCTCCGGAGGAGCGTCCCTCCGCTCAAGAGGTTTTCTGTCGGCTGAGGCAGCTTCCATTTGATTTGAACGCAACAGAAAAAGAGATAAAAGAAGCGGTCACGCCCCCGCCGCCAGGTGGAACGAATCCTTTTTACAGGGCCGGAGATTTGACATAGGAATGTGTTTTCTCAAAGCGGAATAATCAAAATTTGGAGGGGAAAAAGATGTTATGTAGTCATTGCGGCAAAGAGCTCCCTGTCGGCGCTACAGCCTGTCCGTACTGCGGCTGTGCCGTGAACGGCGGCAGTGCGTCTCCATTCAAGAAGGCGGGAAGCTTTGATACTGCTCCCGAAAGCGATGCCGTAGCCTGTCGTCCGCATGGCGGCTGTGCTACAGCGGACTCTGACACATCTTCTTTTAAGAAAGCGGGGAGCTTTGGTGCCGCCCCCGAAAGCAATGCCGCGCCCACATCGGTAGCATCAGGTGAAGGGGAGGAGCGCAGCACCGTAATCTTCAGCCGCCCGCATGCAGACTCCACGAGAAGCGAAGTGCCTTCAGGCGTCCCCACGAGCTCTTTTTCCGATGGTACGCCCGCATCCGCCCCTGCGGCGCATAGCTATACCGCAGAAACACCCAAAGCCGCATTTTGCGGACAATGCGGCGCGAGGATAGCCCCGGGCAACAGATTTTGCCCCGAATGCGGCGCACCGATCACCCCGGGCCCTGATCCTGCTGTGCGGAAGTCAGCCTCCTCGTCAGGGGGCTATAGCGACGCAACCATAGATCTCGCTTATGCCAGCAGGGTGGAGCTAAAGGAGCTCGCAAAAAAGGAAATCAAGGGAAAGATTGGCATTCTATTTGTCGTTTCCCTCATTTACTTTGGCGTTTCGTTCGGAACAAGCTTCATCCTGGCCTTCATACCAATTGTTGGGGTGCCGGCAAACCTGTTGGTACAGGTAATCATCATTCCCATGTTCAGTCTCAGTATGTGCCACATCTATCTGAATGTCACCGCACACAGTAATGTGGCTGTGAAAGACATGTTCTGTGGCATTGATGATGTTTGGAGCGCCATTAAGGTCAACTTCTTTGTGAATCTGTTTACTGCTTTGTGGTCGTTGCTGTTGATTGTCCCTGGTATCATCAAAAGTCTTTCCTATTCCATGTCTTTTTACATCCTTGCCGAAAATAAGGGTATGCCTGCGCTGGAATGCATCCAGCGCTCCAAGGAGATGACCCAAGGCCACAAGACTGAACTGTTTAAACTGCGCCTCTCTTTCCTTGGATGGTATCTGCTCGAGGTCTTCACTTTCGGAATCGCCGGCATCTATGTCATTCCATATATGAGGACAACAGAAGCGAATTTCTACTGCAAACTGAAATCACTTACACGCGACTAAAGTTTCAGCACGAACATCTGATTCGCGAAAAAGGGGGCAGCACGAACGGATTGCCCCCTTTTTCCTTTTGTTTAGGAGGAGCAACATGGCAAAATTTTGTGGAAAATGTGGCTCGCCGCTGGATAGCGCCACCGGCTTCTGCCCGAATTGTGATGCGGATAAAATCCATGTGCAACAGAAGGACCCATTCAAAGTGGCCGGTGATTTGTCGCCAAAGCGGGAGCAGGTAAAGTATAGGTCTGTTTCAAAAGAAGCAACCCTTGACGGGAAATATTGGGAAAAGAACTCCCCAACTTGGCCAAAGCGTAAGACTCCCAAAAAACGCACCGGCAGACGCGTTGCTGCTGTGATCCTTGTTTTGGCGCTCGTCATTGGTGGCGCGGGTTTTGCGGGGTGGAAAATGGGCTGGTTGTCGCTCAGTACTTCGGGAACAGCCGTATCAGAGGGTGGCTTTGCGCTTTTGACAGGATCCTTTACTGACCGCAAAATCATGAATCAGGAATCCGCTTTAGCGGCGATCGGCGATGTGGCGGATATATTGGGGATTGAAAACGTAAATGCGGAGTTTTCGGAATGTAAGGCAGATACCGCCTCCGGGAATACATATTACCGGTTTTATCAGGAATATGAGGGGATTCCTGTGTATGGTAGAAGCGTAGTGGTTGTAGCAGATGAGGATGGGGAAGGACTTTCGCTGTCTGGAAATTATGTGCCCGTACTCGAATTGAACACCGGTGCAACTGCATCTCAGGAGGCCATCAATTCGGCGATTCAGGAGTACTTTTGTGAGCAGCTTGGCGTTTCTAAAATCGACGATCTCTTTGTTGAAGAAATTTCCGCTAATGCAATGTGCATATATAATATGGGCGACCATAGTAGCCTTGCCTATCAATTATATACAGAGGTTCCGCACATTGGTTGTTATGAAACGCTTGTAGATGCACAAGAGCCAAAAGTATTATATACATATGCTCTGCTTCAATACAACTACGAATATGAAGAAAACGGGGCAATGGATAATATTTCCGCAAATGGTCAAGAAATCGTACAATCAATTGATGTATACCGGAATCCAGAATGTTATATTATGGCAGATGCAAGCCGCAATATCGAAGTATATAAGTTGCAAGGAAAATTTTGGTGGGGATATTCTAAGAATACGAATGAAATGGATGAAATTTCGTGGGTTTCTGAAGAAGAACTTCAGGAATACACAAATGAAGTGGATGCTTTAGCAAATGTACAGATTGCCTATGATTATTTTGAAGAAAATTTAGCTCATCATTCTACTGACGGAAATGGTGATGCGACAATCTTTATTTTTACTGATTGGGGATTCGCAGAAAACGCCACGTTGAAAGATAAACCCATATATTTAGATAATGCATGTAGCGATTCAAATATCGATGAAAATTGGACAGCAATTTGTATCGGCCTGACGAAAAATAAAGTAGACAACACTCAGTCTGCTAATTTAGATGTTGTGGCTCACGAATATACTCATGCGGTCATAAAATTTGCGTGTAACCTTGGAGACCAAGATGAGACTTCAGCGATAAACGAAGGTATCTCAGATGTTTTTGGTGAACTTGTTGAAGAGTGGAAAAATGGCTCTTGCGATTGGGTTCATGGGAATCGGACAATATATAAGCCATCAGTCAATGGGTATGCAGAAACAGTCTCTGATACCAGCAACGGAACGGAGGATTATGCACATGGACACTCTACTGTTATCTCCCACGCCGCCTATCTCATGTCCACGGGAGTTTCAGACGCCTCCAATCTTCAGGCGTTGACCACCGAGGATATTGCCCATCTATTTTATGAGACACTTGAAACCCTGCCCTCAGACTGCACGTTCAGTCAATTCCGCTCTCTCACGCAGAATATGGCGAAGATTATGTGTGAGCAAGGCCGACTAACGCAAAAGCAGGTTCAATGTGTTTCAGCCGCCTTTTTTGAAGTAGGCATTACCCCTGCCACGATGCTGGTGGCAAAGGAATTGGCCCTTGATGTTTATGGTGTGGATGGTCAGCTCTATGAAAACTACACTCTTTATGTGCGCCATCACAGCGATGCTGAAAAGAAATACGCCGGTGATACTGTCGCAACAGAAGGCATCTCTTTTCCGACAACTGGCACATATGAACTTGTCATTGTAGACAACGCAAATCTTGATAACCGTACCAGTGTAACTATCCAAGTGACAGACGATGGCGGAATCAAAAAAATGCCGGTGTATACGGAGTGCGGCACAGCTCCCGTGGAGTTTGTCCCTGAGTTAATGCCAGCTCCTACAGTCTCCTTCGAGCGTCTTGAGAACAATGGGGAAGAATATGCTACCATCACTGCCAGAGACATCAGCGGGAACACAGTGTGGAGCATCACAACCCCCAGCTATCCGATGACGGAGCTGTGGCAGCTGGAAGAAATCGGAGTGTTTGACGACCTTTTTGTTTATAACGAAAGCGGAACAATTACTGCTGTAGATGTTAAAGCCGGTGAACTTCGCTGGAAAAATAGCGAGTTTGGTGGTGCTCAAATTGCTTTCACCTCTGATGAGAAGGGCATTTATCTCTGTGGCTATTATGGACCTTCGTTCTACGCCATTTCATTTGAGGGGATTACCCTGCAGCGAATTGAACGCTTTGATGATGTATGCTACTGGCCAGAATCTATAGAACTGGAAGCGGATAGAATTCGTGTGCACCTGGTCTATGACTCTCTGGCCCCCCTGGGATATGGTGAGCACACCCATTACATTAGCCGGGATACCCTACAGGTTCTCCCTGACGGCGGCTCCCCAGAAAGGCAAATCGGAGGATCGTCCGTTGAGGAGTTGTCATCACTGCTGGATGAGTATTTCGGAAAAAATTTTGCATGGAATGACGATGATATCATCTCTGGCACGGTCTCTGACGGACGCTTAATTTCCAACACGGATGTCCTTTTTGATCTCCGTGTTCAGACAAAAAGTGCAGAGTGGACGCATCAAGCAAACGCGCTGGTTGGTACAGTGACGATCAGCACAAACACATTAGCAGGATATATTGAATGGAATGATGGTAGCAGAACCCCCTTTGATTTGTCGGGGTCTTCATATGCCGAAAGCTACCAGACTATATTAGAACGATACCCTGAATATGAGGAGAGGTCATGGGGCAAAGAATACACAGAATATGCGCTATATGATATTGATAAAAACAGCGTTCCAGAATTGATTGTCAAATTGGCAAATATGTTTGAGTACGATGTGTACACATATGATGGGCAGGAAAGCGTTTTGTGTGGGGAAATTTTTGATTCGCTTCTGGGGCATACCGCTGATCTGTATGAATATGGTGGAAATGGAATCGTGATTCATGTTGGCGGCACGGGAACGATGCGGATTGAGAGCATTTATACGCAGCAATTAGTTAATGGAAAATTAAGCGATGGAGAATATATTGCCAGTACAGAAGAGATATCATTCGATGAACTATACAGCATTCTCGAAACATATACTCGAATTAAAGATTTTTACAAGATAAGTGATTTTTCACCTTTTGGCTAAATGTATATTTAGTTCAACATTAACGAAATGTTGGCGCTCTCCACAAAGTTGGGGCACAACAATTGCAATTTTGGGCGTCAGCACATGAGCATAATCAGGCCGTAAGACACGAACGGTAAGCGCGTCCAAATTCGGATGAGGCCCCCTTTTGTTTGGATTGTTCTCTTTACCGCTTGATTGGCATCTTGCCGTACGTCTGCATTTTCTCCTTATCGCACCGCTGGGTCATGGGCAACCGTGGCCGAGCTTGGTACCCCAGCAGGGCTGATGAAGCAAACCGGCTTCTTCGCCCAGATGGTGTAGCTCCAGACCGAGAGCCAGACCTGGACGTTGGGGTAAGGAGGAAAGCCGCCGCAATAGGTAAGGATTAAGTGCTACGCCATATCAAAGAGCAGGCGGCCGGAGGTTTGAGCCTCCGGCCGCCTCTCTTTATGCCCTGTTCAATTCCTCCCGCAGCCCCTCGATCAGCCTCGCCGTTTCCTCCGCGCTCCTGGCCCCCTCCAGGAGCAAGAGTGCGGCGTCCCTCCGGCC
>CAZESU010000066.1:0-11264 GCA_964515275.1 uncultured Oscillospiraceae bacterium | reverse complement strand
CGAAGAAACATAGTCTCGGCTCGCTCGTCCACATCAGCAAGCTGTCTGTTCAACTTGTCTGTGGTGAGCAGGTTGTAGTACAGGACACGATGGTTCGCTTTCAGCCACCGCCTGTACCGTTGTCCCCACACGCCAACATGGATTTCTTCTTCGGGCGGTAGCGTTACCGCAGGGAGTTCATAATCACCCTGTCGGATATAGCTGCCGCCCATCTGTTCAAATACTGTCTGTGCCATAATCGAACCTCCTTGTTTTGGATTATGGCTCTATTGTATCTTCAACTTTTTCAGATTGCGAATGTGCCGATTTTAATTTTGCACATTTGTGCCCTGAGTCCCTAAACATAAAGGAAGAGCCGAGAAGCACATCTCTGTACTTCTCAGCTCTCTTGGCCTTTGCAAATGCCCTGTTCTGATAATTTAGTTATACTGCCTTATCTGACCGGCCCTTTTGCACCGTCTTGTTTTGTTGCGGTATAAAACTATTTTGCGGCCTCCATGCCGGCAAGCAGGGCCTTCTTGTTGCCCTCAAGGAATTTTGCTTTTTTCTCACCGAGCTCCAGGCGAATCGCTTCGATCATGGTATCCAGCTCCACGATGGGCTCCTTGGCCATCATTGCGCCCAGGATAGCCACGTTTGCGCCCTTGGGATTGCCTACTTCTTCGGCAATGTGGTTTGCATCGCAGTATACCACCTGAATATCATCGCGCTCCACCTGGCGGTCAATAAGGGACCGATTTACCACCAGAACGCCGCCCGGTTTTACCTTATCCTCAAACTTAAGGAGGGAAGGCAGGTTCATGGCAACAATGACATCTGCCATGTCTACCAGAGGTGAACCAACTTCCTCGTCGCTTACGATGACGGAGCAGTTTGCCGTGCCGCCGCGCATCTCAGGGCCGTAGGAGGGAAGCCATGATACATGCTTGCCGTCCAGCATACATGCCATTGCCACGAACTTGCCGATCAGGAGCATGCCCTGACCGCCGAAACCGGCAAAAATAAACTGTTTCATCATAATTATTCAGAAGCCCCCTTGTCTTTGCATACGCCCAGAGGATAGTAAGGGATCATGTTCTCTTCCAACCACTTGAGTGCTTCCACAGGGCTGAGACCCCAGTTGGTGGGGCAGGTGGACAGAACTTCGATCATGCAGAAGCCCTTACCCTCCAGCTGATACTGGAATGCCTTCTTGATAGCCTTCTTGGTTTTGATAATATTTGCATTGTTGTTGACTGCGCAGCGCTCGATATAATAGGAGCCGGGAACCTGCGCCAGCATTTCGGACATCTTGATGGGCGCGCCGCACCATGCTTCATCACGGCCCTTGGGAGAGGTGGTGGTCTTCTGGCCTACCAGAGTGGTGGGGGCCATCTGACCGCCGGTCATACCGTAAATGGCATTATTTACGAAGATGGTGACGATCTTCTCACCGCGGTGTGCGGCGTGGACGATCTCGGCAGTACCGATAGAGGCAAGGTCGCCGTCGCCCTGATAGGTGAACACAAGGGTGTCGGGCTTTGCACGCTTGATACCGGTTGCAACTGCGGGAGCACGGCCATGAGCCGCCTCGAACATATCACAGTTGAAGTAATCATATGCAAAAACAGAGCAGCCGACAGGTGCTACGCCTACTACATTGCCTTCCAGATTTAGTTCTTCAACAGCTTCTGCCACCAGACGGTGGATGATGCCGTGGTTGCAGCCGGGGCAGTAGTGGAACTGTTTATCGGTCAAAAGACTGGTCTTTTCAAATATGACGGACATTTATTTACCCTCCTTCATTTCGAGGATTTTCGTCTTGATCTCTTCGGTGGTGGGCATCTGGCTGCCGCAGTGGCCGAAGAAGTCAACATGCTTTGTACCGTTTACAGCCAGCTTAACGTCCTCAAGCATCTGGCCTTCGTTGGTCTCCACATCCAGCAGGGCTTTTACGCCCTCCCGGTCTACCGCCGCTTTGAGAGCGTCACAGGGGAAGGGCCATACCGTGATGGGGCGGAAGAGACCTGCCTTGATGCCCATTGCACGCAGCTCATCCACTGTGGTCTTGGCGATACGGGCAACGGTGCCGAAAGCGGTGATGACATATTCGGCATCCTCCAGCTTATATTCCTCCCACATCTGCTCGTTCTTTCTGATCTCGGCATAGATGGCCTGCAGGTGGTCGTTATGTACTGTCAGATCCTCGGTATTGATATAGAGGGAGTTGATAACAGCACGCTTTGCAGGGTCGTCGCCTGGCTTCCAGCCGGTGGCTGCCCAGGGCTTCTTCTCCGGATCGACCTTGTAGTCCACCATCTCAGGCATTTCCACAGGCTCCATCATCTGGGCAATGATGCCGTCTGCCAGGAACAGCACGGGGATGCGGTATTTCTCGCCCTTTTCAAAGGCGAACATCATAATGTCTATTGCTTCCTGAATGGAGGCAGGGGCATAGGTCAGCAGGTGATAGTCACCGTTGCCTCCGCCCTTGACGCCCTGGAAATAGTCGCCCTGAGAGGCCTGGATGCTGCCCAGACCGGGGCCGCCGCGCATGACGTTCAGGATGACGCAGGGAACCTGAGCGCCTGCACAATAAGAGATGCCCTCCTGCTTGAGGCTGACACCGGGGCTGGAGGAAGAGGTGATAACACGTGCGCCGGTACCGGCAGCGCCATATACCATGTTGATTGCAGCAAGTTCGCTCTCTGCCTGGAGGAAGCAGCCGCCTACCTCGGGCATACGAGCGGACATATATTCGGGGATCTCAGTCTGCGGGGTGATAGGATAGCCGAAGAAGAAACGTGCGCCGGCGCGAATGGCGGCCTCCGCAATAGCTTCGCTACCCTTCATAAGAGTCAATGCCATTTTCTATTCCTCCTTAATCCTTCTCTATCCTGATTGCCACATCTGGGCAGGTGCGTGCGCAGGATGCGCAGCCTATACATGCTTCCGGGTTGACCACTTCTGCAGGATGGTAGCCTTTCGCGTTGAGCTTGGTTTTGGAGAGAGCCAAAACACCTTTGGGGCATGCTCTCACGCAAAGTCCACATCCCTTGCAGACAAGCTCGTTGATTGTTACCTTTACCATGGTTCTACCTCTTTTCTTATATTATTTGCCATTTTGTTTACGGATTGAAAGCCGCTTCCGCGGGAAGAAACCTGTCACTGACTGAGACCCTTTATCCAGCTGTCCCAGTCGCGGTGCATATAGGTGTCGATGGCGATGGGGGTTCCGATATATTTGGGATCATGCCCTTCGGCAAGGAAAATGTCCAGCAGCTCCTTTCTGCCGGAGGTATACAATACAGGGACGCCTGTTATCTCGGAGACCTGCTTTATCATCTCGTACCCGTCGCGCAGTTCGTCCGGTCCTGTCAGCTGAGCAAGGTTCGTGTTATTGATCATGCCGGTTATTTTCAGGCGGGAGTGCAGTTCCATCTCCTCCTGAAGCCGGATGATCCGCTCTACCGTACCCGCCAAGGGACGGCGGATATTGATGACATTCAGCACCTCCAGCTCGCCGGGCTGCAGAGCCATGAAATCCTCATGGTAGCGTCCAAGGGCTGTGGAGCCCACCGCATCGCCGCCCACGTCAAATACAACGGTATCCCAGTCCATATCAAACGCGGAGGCCACCTCTGCCGGGAGAGACAGGGTCTCAATACCGGAGCAGGCAAAATTGGGTGTCACGAATTTGATTTCCTTCATGCTCACCAGCTTTCCGTGCTCGGCAAGACGGAAATAAGTATTCACCATATCCAGGTCAAGAAGTTCCGTACGCCCGTGCTGAGCGGCTTTCATTGCGAAGTTCAGCGCAAGCTCTGTTTTGCCGCTGCCGTAGTTTCCGATCATAACGTAATACTTCTTCATTTCTTTCACCACCCGGACATTTTCCTTTCTATCTCATTGTATTTGTATTTTATCATCTTGCCCCTGTACCAGTCAATGATAAATATGCCAATATTTCACCCTTTTTAGGTTGCAAATTGACGAAGAAAGAAAAGTTTTGCATTTTCAAAAAGGCATATTTTGATTTTAAGGCCATTTTTTGCATTTAATTTTTCATGTAACTGTCCCAACAAAAAAGCAGGCGGTAAAAACCGCCTGTTTTTTACGCAATCTCATTCATATAAGAGACCAGCAAAGTGACCTCGTTATCCGCGACATTGGCTATGCCGTCGCTGACGGAGAGTCGGTAAACGCTGTTCTCTCCGATACGATATTTTACGATTCCGCTCTTGACCGCGCACAGCATCGGCGCATGGCCAGACAGCACACCCACCGAGCCGAACTCCGTAGGTATAGAGACGTAGTTCACCATTTTTTTAACGCCGTCGCCGTTTGCTGTGACAACGCTTAAGCGTATTCTGTCCGCCATAACTCTCCCTTCAGAAGCTGCCGCGCTTTGCAATGACTTCGTCGATGGTGCCGCACATCAAAAAGGCCTGCTCGGGCAGATCGTCCACATCGCCGCCCAGTATGGCCTGAAAGCCCTTTATAGTCTCCTTTATGGGCACATAGGTGCCGGGGATGCCGGTGAAGTTTTCCGCCACATGGAAGGGCTGGGACAGGAAACGCTGTATTCTCCTGGCCCGGCTGACCGTGCGTCTGTCTTCCATGCTCAGTTCATCCATACCCAGAACCGCTATGATATCCTGCAGCTGGCGGTATTTTTCCAGCACAGTCTGTACCGCTCGGGCGGTCTCGTAATGCGCATGGCCCACAACGTCCGGTTCCAGCATTCTGGAGGTGGAGGCCAGCGGATCCACCGCCGGGTAAATGCCAAGCTCCGACACGGCACGGGACAGCACCGTGGTGGCATCCAAATGAGCAAAGGCAGTAGCCGGGGCAGGGTCTGTCAGGTCGTCGGCAGGTACATATATGGCCTGCACCGAGGTAATAGAGCCCTTATTGGTGGAGGTTATACGCTCCTCCAGCGTGCCCATATCGGTAGCAAGCGTCGGCTGGTAGCCCACAGCGGAGGGCATATTTCCCAGCAGTGCGGATACCTCCGCACCCGCCTGTATAAATCGGAAAATATTATCAACAAAAAGCAGCACATCCTGCCTGCACTCATCTCGGAAATACTCCGCGATGGTCAGGGCGGAGAACGGCACTCTCAGTCTTGCGCCGGGGGTCTCGTTCATCTGGCCGAACACAAGAGAGGTCTTATCAATGACACCGGATTCGATCATCTCGTTCCACAGGTCGTTTCCCTCGCGGCTGCGCTCGCCCACGCCGGCAAAGACAGAATATCCGCCATGCTCATAGGCAACGTTTCTGATAAGCTCCATGATGAGCACGGTCTTGCCCACGCCGGCACCGCCAAAAAGCCCGATCTTACCGCCTTTGGCGTAGGGAGTCAGCAGGTCCACCACCTTGATGCCGGTTTCCAGCATCTCCTCGGGAGGCTTTACCTCCGTGAAGGCGGGTGGGTCACGGTGGATGGGCATGTATTTTACCGCGTCAACGGCTCCCTTGCCGTCAATGGGTTCTCCCGCTACGTTGAACATGCGCCCGAGCGTCCCTTCTCCTACCGGCATGGATATGGCAGCTCCCGTGTCCACTGCCGTGCAGCCCCGGTAGATGCCGTCGGTGGAGGACAGCGCGATGCAGCGCACACAATTTCGTCCGCTGTCCTGCACCACCTCCGCCTTTATCACCCTGCCGTCTGACATGATGTCCACTGCATGGCGAATCTCCGGCTGTTCTCCCGGCTCAAATTCAATGTCTACCACAGGGCCGGTAACTCTTTTAACGATTCCTTTTCCCATAATTATGATCTCCGTATTCAGCTCTGGGTCTTATTTTGCCCCAACGCATTTGCCCCGCCGATCACTTCCGTTATCTGCGTGGTGATCTGAGCCTGGCGCTGGGTGTTCATCTGCTGAGTCAGCTCTTTGATGATCTCCTCCGTATTATCGGTAGCGGAGGTCATGGCTGTCATTCGTGCAAAATGCTCTCCCGTCTTTGCCTCCAGCATGGCTTCGAACACAACGTTATCCACATACAGGTTGGATATTCTGTCAAGCAGGGTCTCTCTGTCCGGCTCAAATATATAGTCCCTGCCTCTGACACCCTTCATGGATTCCACAGGCAGGAGCGTCTCTTCCGTGGGTGTTTGGCCCATGCCCTTGTGCTTCTGGTATACCAGCACGATTCTGTCCGCCTCACCGCTGCGGTACAGGGACTTGAGATATTCGGATATAATTCCGCTCTCGCTGCTGTCCGGCGCATCGCTCAAATCGGCAAAGCGCCGCTTCACGTTCAGTTTTTCCTGGGCGATTATCTCCTCTCCCCACTTACCGCAGACCACAGTGAAAAATTCTTTGTCTTCTCTGGCTGTCAGGCTTTTCAGGTGGCTGAGAACATCGGTATTATAGGAGCCGCAAAGTCCCCTGCTGCCCACAAAGAGAACATAGCACACCCGCTTTATCTCCGGATGCTGCCGCATCAGCTCCTGCTCTGTCTCCAGCTCCCCGGAGCAGAGACATTCCAGTATATGCCGGCACTGTCTGGCAAAGGGTTCCACCCGATTCATCATGTACTGGGTACGGCGCAGCTTTGCCGTTGACACCATTTTCATGGATTTTGTCACCTGCCGGGTATTTTCCACGCTTTTTATGCGGGCTTTAATGGCATATATATTCGGCATCCGCGCACCTCCCCTCCGCTGGGATCATCATCCGAAGTCCCTGCCGAATTCCGCGATTAGCTCCCTGAGTCTGCTGCGCTGTTCATCATCCAGCTTCTTTCCGCCGGATATGATGTCGCCAAGCTCCGGGTATTTGCTGTGGATAAAAGGTATGAGCTCCCGCTCATAGCGGCTTACGCTCTTCAGTTCTATCTCGTCTATAAAGCCTTCGTTTGCGGCAAAGATAACGATTACCTGATCCGCCGCGTCCATGGGACTGTACTGCTTCTGTTTCAGAAGCTCCGTCACTTTGCGGCCGCGGTTCAGTGCATCTCTGGTGGCCTTATCAAGGTCTGAGCCGAACTGAGCAAAGGCCTCCAGTTCTCTGTGCTGGGCAAGGTCCATTCTGAGTCTTCCGGACACTTGCTTCATGGCTCCAAGCTGGGCAGCTCCGCCGACACGGGATACAGAAAGTCCCGGGTTCACGGCGGGACGGTTGCCGGAGTTGAAAAGCTCTTCCTCCAGGAATATCTGACCGTCGGTGATGGAGATGACGTTTGTGGGGATGTAGGCGGAGATATCTCCCGCCTTAGTCTCCACAATAGGCAGAGCGGTCATGGAGCCGCCGCCGTGTTCATCGTTCAGGCAGGCTGCCCGCTCCAGCAGACGTGAATGCAGATAGAACACATCGCCGGGGAACGCCTCGCGTCCGGGCGGGCGCCGCAGCAGCAGGGAGATCTCCCGGTATGCCACAGCCTGTTTGGAAAGGTCGTCATATATGATGAGTACATGGCGGCCATTATACATGAAGTACTCGCCCATTGCCGCACCGGAATAGGGGGCAATATAGAGCATAGGCGCCGGATCTGAGGCGGAGGCGCAGACCACAAAGCTGTAATCCATGGCCCCATTTGCCCGCAGCTTCTCTACAATGCTGGCAACAGTGGACTCCTTCTGCCCAATTGCCACATAGATGCAGATAACATCCTTGCCCTTCTGATTCAATATGGTGTCAATGGCAATAGCGGTC
Organism: uncultured Oscillospiraceae bacterium; assembly: GCA_964515275.1. Classification (GTDB taxonomy): domain Bacteria; phylum Bacillota; class Clostridia; order Oscillospirales; family Oscillospiraceae; genus Limivicinus. Next base: position 3,618 of record CAZESU010000066.1, on the reverse strand, counting down.
TTGCCTGTCTTTCTGTCGCCAATAATCAGCTCACGCTGGCCCCGGCCAATGGGAACCAGAGCGTCGATGGCCTTAATACCGGTCTGAAGCGGTATGGACACAGGTTTTCTATCCAGCACCGCAGGGGCCGGGCTTTCAATTGGCCTTGTGCCCTGAGCCTGAATGGCTCCCATGCCGTCGATGGGACGTCCAAGAGCATCCACCACACGGCCGATAAGAGCCTCGCCCACAGGCACCTCGATAATGCGGCCTGTACGCCTGACCTCGTCGTTTTCCTGTACATTTCCGTAATTGCCCAACAGGATCACGCCCACATCGTCACGCTCCAGATCCATGACCATGCCGCGAAGGTCGCCCTCAAACTCGATCAGCTCGCCTGCCATAACATCGGAAAGGCCGGATACGCGGCAGATGCCGTTTGAAAGGCTCATTACTCTGCCGCTCTGGTATATATCCACGCTGGCATCTGTCCGGGCAATCTTCTCTTTCAAAGCCTGGGTCATATCGCCTTCAAGGGCTTCGCCCTCCATAAGACTCTTTTTCACGCGCTTGAGCATTCCGGACAGGCTCCCGTCATAGACCGTATCGCCTATCTGAAGGCGCACGCCGCCAATAAGCGCAGGGTCTGCCTCCGCATCCGCGGTCACATTGGTTGTGCCAAATCTGCTCTCAACCAGCTTTTTTATCTGCTCCACATACGCCGGCGCAGGTTTTTTATCCGAACTGACCGTGATGTGCAGCTCATTACCGTGCTCCGCCCGGTCCAGATCGCAGGTGCTGGGCTCCAGCTTCTCTTCAAGGAAGCTTAAGAAGCTCTTTTCCAGCTTTTCTTTCCTTTCGGCACAGTCTTCCTGCATAAGGAGTCTGCCCGCAGCGCTGGTCACAATGTCCACGGCTTTGTCGGTGAGCTCTCTTCTGGCATCGTACATCATATGCCAGGTCTCACGCCGGGATTCCTGTTTTATTTCCTCAACAGCCGCCTTGTCTCCGTCCTCGCCGCGCAGACTGTTTTCTCTGGCACGGCCCTCGGCGTCACGGATGATTTGGGTGCAGAGCTTTTCGGCCTCTGTCCCGCTTTCGCCCATGCTGCTCTGCAGGGCAGCCGCGTTTTCCTTGGCCTGCTGCGCTCTTTCAAGTTCGCCGGCTATTTTGTCCCGGCGGGACTTGAACATCTTGATGACTACTTTCCTGCCTACAAAATACAGCAGTGCTGCAAGAACGGCAAAGTTTAGAAGTCCGTAAAATATGTTCCATCCGCCCATATGTCGGACACTCCTCCTCTCCTGCTGTTTGGTCTTTCAGCTTATTTTCCCACACCGTATCCGCTGTCCAGCAGCCTGTCGGCAAGAAGGGCGGCAAGTTCTGCCTCCCCGGCTTTCAGCTTTTCGGTCTCCGTCTCCCGGAGATCCCGAACCTGGGCCTTTGCCCTGTCACGAGCCTGGGCCGCGTCATTCCAGGCCTGCTCCATGAGCTTTTCCCGGCGCTGCTCGTCGCCTCTCTGAGCCTGGTCTACGATGCTTTTTGCCTGATCCATGCTCTCCTTCCGCTTTGCCTCAAGAAGCAGCTCATTGGCCTGCACAGCGGCAAGAGCCTGCTTCTCCTGATCCAGCCCCTCTTCTATCCGGGCACGGCGCTGATCCATGAAGCTGATAAGCGGAGCATAAAGAAAATGCCTGAGCAGGAAAAACAGCAGGAAGAAGTTCACAGCGGTCAAAACCAGCTCTGATATGTTAATGCTAAGCATACCGCGTCTTCCTCCGAATGATTGATTTTGATCAGATCTTGCCCACCAGAATAAAGGCGATGAGCAGACCGTAGATGGTCAGTGCCTCGATCAGGCCCAGAGCCAGAATCATGGAAGAGCGGAGCTGACCCGCCGCCTCGGGCTGACGCGCGATGGACTCCATGGTCTTGGATGCCACCATACCCTGTGCGATAGCGGGGCCGCACACACACAGACCCATCATGATTGCCACTGCAATAGCGATTGTTCCGGATGCCATAATTGTTTCCTCCAATAATTATAAATTTTCTTTAATCGGTTCAATGTTCTTCCTCAATGCCCTCAGAAACATAGATGGACAGCAGCATGGTGAAAACCATGGCCTGTATCATGCAGAAAAGCAGGCTCAGCACATTCATCAGCAGAGGCAGAAGGATCGGAAATATTTCATAAAGCTGCTCTACCACCATCTCTTCGCCATACAGGTTGCCGTAAAGACGCAGGGCAAGGGAAAAGGGGCGCACAAGCTGCTCAATCAGGTTCAGCGGCAGCATAAGCAGAAAAGGCTTGATAAACGTCTTGAAATAGTGCTTTGCTCCCACCTCCCGGATGCCGATGGTATGGGTGGTGAAAAAGGCTATGATACCCAGCGCCGCCGTCACAGACAGGCAGGCTGTGGGCACCGCGAAACCGCTGAAATGCCCTGCGCCGGGGAGCAGGCCCGAATAATTGCAGACCACAATGAAGATAAAAAAAGTAGCAAATACCGGGAAATATTTCTTTGCGGTCTTTACCCCCATAATGCCGGCAAAATAATTCTGCAGTCCTTCAATCGCCATCTCCGCCATGTTCTGCAGAGGCCCGGGCACATCTTTCAATTTCCTTGTGGCAAGAATGGATAAGCCTGTGAGTATCAGTATGATGACCCATGTGGTGGTAATCGTGCTTGTGATCTGAACAGGCCCTATACTGAACAACACATTTGTTCCTTCCATCGTATCACCTCCGTCGCTGATAAATTCGACCTTTATATATTAGCTTACTTTTTATAAAATGTAAATCCAAAAAGTATACAAAAGCGGCAAATTTGAGCAAAAAATCGCAATTTTTTATTTGCCAGAATATTGGCAATTTCACAGTCTGCCGTTCGCCCACATCCAGCTGTACGCCAGGGCCCAGGAGCCGAAAAGCGTGGTTTTGTGGCACTCCAGCACCTCTTCTCTTGTGTACCAGCGGGCTTCTATCTCCTCGCCGGTCGCTCTATCCGGGTGAAACTCTCCCTTTGCCGTGGCAAAGATGCATATGGTGCGCTCATCGCCGATGCCCACAGTGCAGGCCGCGGCAGGAAGGATCTCCCTGATCTCCACAAGGTCAAGCCCGGTCTCCTCCTTCAGCTCTCTTCTGGCACATTCTTGCGGCGTCTCCCCCGGGTCAATCAGCCCGCCGGGCAGGCCGTATATTTTCTGACCCAGTTCCATGCGATATTCGTAAATGAGCACCATATGCTCGTTTGTCTCATCGGTTATGGTCATCACCACGGCGTCGGCACGGTGGTTCACCAGCTGATCGAAACTTTCTATCTTGTCATTTCGACTCACCATCTCGTAGGTTCGCTCCGCACCCAAGGGGTCTATGTAGTGCAGGTCGTAGCGGTGGAGAAAGTGTCCGCCGTCCTTTCTCTCTATGCTCTTGAATTCCATGCCTGTTCTCCTTCATCGCTCCGTCGCTTTTGTCCTCTGTCCCGGTCTTTCGGAACAGATATGTTTATTATATCACACAGTTGCCGGATCTTCAATCATCCCGGAGCGTATAACTCCTCATATAGGTCAGCATAAAAGATCGCCCGGAGGTAAAACCGCGTTATTTTCTGATTGCAGTGAAAATCCTGCCATTCA
>CAZESU010000065.1:0-11386 GCA_964515275.1 uncultured Oscillospiraceae bacterium | reverse complement strand
TGGTAATGCCGGTGTAGATGGAAGCCTCACGGGCTGCCACAGGCATATCGGAGGTGTTTGCTATCAGCACGGTGCGCTTCATCAGAGGCTCGCCGTTACGGGGGTCCTTCAGTTCGGGGAACTCCATCAGAACGTCGGTCATCTCATTGCCGCGCTCGCCGCAGCCGATGTAAATAACGATGTCCACGTCGGACCACTTTGCAAGCTGGTGCTGCACAACGGTCTTGCCGGAGCCGAAGGGGCCGGGGACTGCCGCAGTGCCGCCCTTTGCAATGGGGAACATGGTGTCGATGATACGCTGGCCGCTGTTCATGGGGCGGCTGGGGACGTACTTTTTGCTGTAAGGTCTGGCAATACGGACAGGCCATCTCTGGATCATGGTCAGCTGATGTTCCTTGCCTTTTGCGTCCTTTACCACGGCGATCACGTCGGTAACAACATGCTCGCCGCTCTCAACGCTGACAACCTCGCCGGAAATTCCGTTGGGGACCATGATCTTATGAAGGATGGCACTGGTCTCCTGCACGGTGCCCAGAACGTCGCCTGCTGCCACCTTGTCGCCGGGCTTGGCAACGGGAACAAATTCCCATTTCTTTTCCCGGTTCAGGGCAGGCACATCGGTGCCTCTGGTGATGGAGTCGCCGGCCAGTCTTCTCATTTCGGGCAGGGGGCGCTGGATACCGTCATAGATGTTATCCAGCATACCGGGTCCAAGCTCCACGGACATAGGCATTCCGGTGGTCAGAACGACTGCGCCGGGGCCAAGTCCGGAGGTCTCCTCATAGACCTGAATGGAGGCCGTGTCGCCGGTCATATTAAGGATCTCGCCTATCAGGTGCTGAGAGCCCACGCGCACAACGTCGGATACGTTTGCATCGGCAAGGCCCTCCGCCACGACAAGCGGTCCGGAAACTTTAGTAATAGTTCCGCTCATTTACATACCTTCCTTTCGTCAGAAGAAGCTCGCTCCGCTCTGTTTCCGCCGGAAGACGAAAACGACGCTGCGACTTCTTCTTTCTCTCCAAAATGAACCCAATTTATCGGGCTTCGTTTTGGGGTTTGGGGCGGGGCGACTCAGTCCCCGAGAATGTTCGTGCCAACGGCACGTTCGACAGCGGCCTTCAGCGCCGACTGCCCAAGTCCCAGGCTGCCTTCTCTGCCGGGGATCAGAATGATGGCCGGAGTGGGGCTGTCCTTGAACTTATCTATCTCATGTGTAAGTTGGGCTGCAAGGTTTTCCTCGATATAGATGATGGCATAATCATCGCTGTCGCGGGTCAGATGGCGCAGGGTCTGCCCTGCCTCTGCCGCGTTCGCGGCGGGGTAGGTCTCCAGCCCCAGAGCCTTGAAGCCCATGACGGTCTCTCTGCCGCCGATAACGGCAATCTTAAGCATACATATCACGCAGCCTTTCCCGGATGACATCAGGTGCGATACCTGCGAGTCTGCCCGTCAGGATCATGCGGACAGTGGTGATCTCGTTCTCCACTGCCGCCATGTAGGCGATCACCGGCTCCTCGCCGTATGAAGCCAATTTTGCGTCGGACACATAGGCCATCAAGGCATTGTCGCAGGCCAGCTCGAAAGCGGTCATAGTGCCGCCTTCCACTGCCGATGCGCCCAAAGCCGCAGCGTTTCCAAGCAGACGCCCGGAGAACAGAGCTGCCAGCCCCTCGCCGGAGGCCGCCGCCGCGATGCGGTCAATGCTCACATTTCCGCCGGGGATCAGTGCCTGACGCAGGAAGTCCGCATCCTTGCCCATACGCAGAGTACGCACGGCGCTTCTCAGGTTGGTGCTGTCCGCAAGGACGGCCACATAGCCTGTCAGGAAGCTGCTGTCAAGCTCCTTTGCCAGATCGTCCAGTTCCGCGAAGTATGCCTTATCCAGCACGAAGTCCGCAAGCTGGGGATTCGCGCTGCGGGCAAGAACGCTTTTGGCCTCCTCCATCGCTGCGCCCAGACGGCCGGGCAGGTCTCTGCATCTGTCCTCGTTGTAGGCGGCGAGCATCGTGCCGGGGGTCACACGTCCGGAGCCGCTCAGAAGGCCGCTCTCGTCACTGTTCATGGCCTCCGCCTTGATAATGACCTTGGCGTTGTGGTAGTCGTATTTGATTCTGAAAACATCGACAATTGCTTCGTTGGGTGCAAGACTTGCAAGCTCCGCAAACACCGTGTCGCGGTGTCTGGACAGGGCCTGGTCAATCTCCTTTGCACTCATCTGGGACATATCCTCATAACCGCAGTCGGCAAGTATCTTGGCGCTCTCCTCAAAGTTCGGCGCGTCCAGCATACGCTCCGCTTTTTCGCGGTTGAGCATTCTGGTCTCTCTGGAGCGAAGCATTGCGGATATATACAGATATGCTTCTTTATTATTCGACAATTTTTTCCCTCCCAACGTCGGGATTATTCAAACAGCACGCCTGCCAGAGTGGCTGACATCTCGCCGCGGCAGAGCTCAACCAGCAGTTCAGCGGTGCAGTTGACCTCGATGCTGCCCCGGTGGAGGATCAGTCCCCCTGCGAAGCCGCCCTCATTGCCGGACAGGCTCAGACCGGCCTTAAGCCCCTTTGCCTGAAGCTTTGCGTTTGCCGCTTTGACCACAGCCTCGCCCACGGCGGCCTTGTCCCTTGCGTTGAGGACGATCTCCTCCTCGCCGGTGACGGCGGCGTCGGCAGCAAGCTTTGCCAAAAGCTCTATGTACTGAGCCTCCGGGAGCGCCACTATCATCTCGCAGGCCTTATCAAAGCTGGCGGATACCATCTCCTGCTTGAGGGAGAGTATGCCCTTTCTCGCCTCCATCTGGGCGATGCGTTCCATACTGTCCACTCTGTCTTCGCAGGATTTCACTCCGGCGCGGATCTTCGCACCGTAGCTCTCCTTGGCTTTGCTTTCGTAATCCTCGCGGATGGCGGCACTCTGCTGCTGGGCCTGAGCGATGATCGCGGCAGCCTGGGCTTCAGCGTCAGCCCGGATATGTGCGATTATTTTTTCAGTGCCTTTCATATCATGTCCTGCCTTTGTCTTTTTTTCGCTATGTATATCAGAGAGAAAGCAGCATCAGCATGGATGCGAGCAGGGACAGAATGGCGTAAAACTCAACGGTGATGCAGAGGATCATACCCTTTGCCCAGTGGTCGGGGTTCTTTGCCAGCAGATTGATGGAGCCGGCAGCGACCTTGCCCTGAGCGATAGCAGTGATCAGACCTGCGATACCGATGGGCAGGCAGGCTGCGAAGTAACGGCAGCCTTCTACAAAGCTGAGACTTGCTGCAGTACCGTCGAGCAGGCCCATCTGCATGATGGCGAAGAAGAACACAACCAGACCGTACAGGCCCTGCGTACCGGGGATAACCTGCAGGATCATGATCTTACCGAACTTTGCAGGGTCCTCAGCCACCAGACCTGTGCCTGCCTGACCTGCGATACCGGTGCCGATACCGGAGCCTGCGCCGGCGAGGCACGCAGCCAGACCCGCGCCCAGAAGACCTATTGCAAGACCAGTGTTCTGAAACAGAAATTCCATTTTATATTTCCTCCTATTTATTGTTCTACTGTATCGTAGTATTTTGTTTTGATCCTGAGGGGAGCAAAGGCTCTTCCTCCGTCCTTATAGAACTTGCCGAAGTACTCCAGACACTGGAGCCTCAGGTCGTGCACATAGCAGCCCAGAAGGTTCAGGGCAAAGTTCAGTGCGTGTCCGATAAGGAAGATGATGAAGAATACCACCAGGTTGTTGGCAATGGCGCCGATGGTGTTGAATACCTGAGCGATGACGCTGCCTGCCAGCATCAGAGCCATGATACGGGAATAGGACAGGATATCGCCGAACCAGCCGGTCAGGGTATTGTAAAGGGTGCCGAAAATGCTTGTCAGCTTTCCGAAGCCCTTGGCGCTGCGGGTACCGCCGAACAGTACCATAACGCAGCCAACAATCAGTACCACAGGCACTCCTGCGATATTGCCTACTTTAAGTACAAAGAGGATGATGCCGACCAGAGTCACCCACAGAGCACCCTCTTCCCAGACAGCGCCTGCAATGTCCCCTGCTTTCACCTTCACCACTACATTGACGATCATACCCACGTTCAGGTGGATAATTCCCAGTACCATGGAACCGATCAGCACATAGATAGCCTGATCCAGGGGGCTGAACAGATAGGGCAGAGTGCCCCAGCCATCCGGCTTGCCGAGTATGCCGCCGATCTGTACCAGTGCATCTCCGAAGAAACCGCCGGTCAGCGCACCCATTACAAAGGTGGAGATGCCGCCGTAGAGCAGAAGCTGGCAGAAAGTAAGGGTACCCTCTCTGGGTTTGATCTTCTTCATGGCGACCAGTGCCGCCGCTATCATGATAAGACCGTAGCCCATATCCGCCATCATCAGTCCGTAGAACAGGATGAAGAAGGGTGCCATCAGCGGGTTGGGGTCAACGCCGTCATAGGCCGGGAGGCTGTACATCTCCGTAACCATATTCAGGGCGTTGGTAAATTTATTGTTTTTCAGTTTTACGGGGACATCCGGATATTCGGAGGGATCCGGGTCCTCGGTCTCCCAGGCACATTCATACTTGTCGAAAATGCCTGCAAGCTCAGTCTCTTTTTCGGCGGGCATCCAGCCCTGCATGAATACGACGCTCTTCATGCCGTAAAGCTTGTCCTCAGCCTCAGCCCGTTCGATCTTGGTAGATACCACGTCCGCTGCCAGAGTCAGCTCATCGCGCCTGTCCTTCAGATCTGTGATCGCCTTTACGCAGTCTTCCTTTTCCTTTGCAAGGTCCTGAAGCGTTTTTTCCGCAAGGGCAATATTCTCTCTTGCAGTGCCCTTCATTCCGCTTACGGGGGCCACGGCGAAGCCGAAGCTCCTCAGACTTTCCATAACAGCGGTCTGCTCTTCCTTCAGGCAGACAAGCAGCAGATAATGCTGATCCTTGTCCTCCGATACGCGGAAAAGCTCCGCCTCCTCGGTCACCTGCGAAAGGGCGCTGTCCACCTCGTTCAGTTCCACCTTGGCGGAGACAGTCCCCAGGACTGCCGCACACGTGCCGGTGCCGGTGGTCTCCATGGGCAGATCCAGATCCGCCCAGGGTTCCAGCGCTTCGATGGAACTGCGCTGGCGGCTCTCCTCGGCACTGATGCGCTTGATGCGCTCCTCGGTGCCGGTGAGCTTTTCCGCAAGGCTCATTGCCCTGTCAAGCCCGCTTTCGTCCAGAAGAACATCCGCTTCCACAAGCGGCTTTGCGCTGAGAAGCCCCTTTTTCACAGGAGCATACCTGTCAAGCACAGACACCGCAGACAGAAGCGCCGCATGTTGGGACTTGAAGCTCATCAGTGCGCTGCTCTCACGGGATACAAGATTTTCAAACTGGGAGCCCTGCACTTCCCCTTCAAGCTCGGAAAATTCCACACAGCCCTGACGGATCAGCTCGCGAAGCAGTTCGTCTTTCCGGGAACGGACAGCCATGAGCCTGAGCTTTTTCATTTTTACAATGGCCATCTCAGCTGTTCACTATCCTTTCCACTACGAGAGCCGCTGCTTTTTCAAGCCTTGCCTCGGCCTTGGCACGCAGCGCGGCTTTCTTATTTTCGGTGTCCTTTGAAAGTCCTCCCGCTTCGCTCATCGCTTTCTCGTCAGCCTGCCGGCGAAGCTCGGTCAGCTCACTGTCAGCTTTGGCATTGGCGGCCTCTACTGCAGCTTTCCCTGCGGTCTCAGCTTCCGTCAAAAGCTGCTTTGCTTTGGCTTCCGCTGCGGCAACAGTTGCTTTTGCCTCAGCCTCGGCCTGCGCAATACTTGTTATCGCATCAAATGACATTGGCACACCCCCCTCTTTACTTTGTTTTTGTAATATACATGCAATAATCGGCAAAGATTGTTCCGCATTATTGTATAACAATAATATGATACCGCAGAACCGCATTTGTTTCAAGAAAAAAAAGCCAATTTCCTTGTCAAAATTACTACATGAAAATCGGAATAACGGTGCCATTCCTACCGAATAAATTAAACCACGTAGTTTGTTAAATGTCAAACAAGTTTTTCACTTTCATCGCTTTGCTGAGTTAAAACCCATCCAAGGCACTATTGGGCAGCATTTTGCAAAAAAACGCGCCCGGCAATTCGCCGGGCGCGTTTATAGCACTCTGTTCCATCACGCTATTACAATGTCCTGCTGCAAACCGGTTGAGGCATTCACATAGATCTTTACTCCCCTGCCGTTTGCATCGCTGCATTTAAGCTCATAACAGGGCACGCTGCTGCCGCCGGGGCTTTTCAGCGTCACCTTTCGGGTCTCCGCAAGCGCCAGTCCGGAGGGCAGTTTCTGCTCCGCCTCCTCCTGTGTTACAGTCCATTCCGCCTCGCCGTCAGCCTCCCTGAGATCGGTGGCATCAAAGGCATATATGGAGCCGTCATCCATCGCCACAGCGATATCGATGCTACTGTCAAGGCAAGCCGCATCCCCCTGAGTGCAGACAAAGCTCATGGCAAGCACTGCGCCGTGCTCACTGCTCTCGGAAAGCTGCATATCTTCATAGCCGGCCTTTCGGAGATAATCGGAGGCTCTCTGCTCTGCAGACCCGGCATCCATTTTTGCCTCGCTGATAAGCCTTGAGTCCGTCATGCTCTCCACGCCCTGCGCATCCACAACCACAGACTTGCTGTCGAGACTGTAACAACGGCGTCCTCCGTCCTCGTATTCATACTCAAGCCGCAGTTCTTCCGGCGATACCTCCAGGAAATCGGCAGCCGTTTTCCGGGTCTGTTCCTCGCTTACTGCTTCGTATTCTTTTTCGTCCGTATAGCTGTATTTGCCGTCGTAGACAAGCTGCGCTGCCTGAGGAAACTCGCTCTCAGCCGTCTCAAGCTCCGCACTGAGCTTGGAAAGCTCATTTTCCACACCCACGTTTGCCAGTTCCAGCTCCCGGGTGTCCATGCTGATTACGCCGTCCTCCAGACTGCTTTCCAGCGTGCGGAGTGTTTCGGCAAAGGTCGCTGCTGTACCCGCCATGGTGGTCAGATTCTGCCTCTGCTCATCGGAAAAGCCGTTTGCCGATGCCTCCCGGCACAGGGTATAGGCATAATCCCCCGCCAGGCCTACAAAGCCGGATATATGCTCCAGCTGCTGGGTGGAGAAGGGCAGAGTTGCCATCGCTGCCTGAGCTGCCTGAGATTTGGCATATACCTGAGCGCAGACGCTGCTGCACATGCTGCCGTCCGTGGCATAAAGACTTTTTTCCAGAGCGAGGCTCATCTCCTCCACAGCCCTTACCGTCTCCTGAAAGGAGAGCTGAGAACTGTGCTGGGCGGTCAGCCTGTAATCCGAAAGGCGGCTGTGGCTCACAATGGAATAGGCTCCCAGTGTGAAAATCGCCGCGAATATATAAGTAAACAGTCGTATCTTGGCTCTTTTGGTCATGAAAAAACACCTCTTTCAGGGATATTCTCCCCTGAGAGAGGCGTTTTACTTGATGAAAATTATGCCAGCTTTTTGATGGCGATGCGCATGCGGCGCAGCGTCTCCTCTTTTCCGAGGATACGGCAGATCTCCACAGCCCCGCCGGGTGTGACCGACTTACCTGCGGCGGCAATGCGGACGGGCCACATAACCTTTGCGTTTTTCACTTCCATGCTCTCAGCCATGCCGGTCATTGCGGCAAGAATGTTCTCGTCGTTCCAGCTTTCAAGTCCCTCAAAAACGGGAAGCATTCTGCCCAGCACATCAAGAGAAGATGCCTCGTCGGACTTGGACTTTTTATGGACGAAAAGCTCGGTGCCGTATTCCGGCAGCTCATCGAAGAAGTCCAGCTTTTCGGGGATATCGGTCAAAACCTCGGTGCGCTGCTGCAGGAGGGAAGCAATGGCGGCGGCATCATATTTCTCGTTTTTCACTGCCTGACGGATATAGGGCTCCGCCACCTTTGCAAAGGCTTCCGGGGACATGGCGCGGATATATTCGCTGTTAAAATATCTGAGCTTTTCAATGTCGAATATGGCGGGAGACTTGGAAATGCCGCTCATCTCAAACACTTCCTTCAGCTCGTCCATGGAGAAAATCTCCTGCTCCCCTCGGGGGCTCCAGCCCAGCAGAGCCACATAGTTGATTACCGCGTCGGTCAGGAAGCCCTGGGCAATCAGGTCCTCATAGGAGGGGTCGCCGTGGCGCTTGGACATCTTGTTGTGTGCATCACGCATGACAGGAGAGCAGTGCACATATCTGGGGATGTCCCAGCCGAAGCCCTGATACAGCAGGTTATACTTGGGCGCGGAGGACAGATACTCGCTGCCGCGAACCACATGGGTGATGCCCATCAGGTGGTCGTCCACCACATTTGCAAAATTATAGGTGGGCAGGCCGTCGCGTTTTATAAGCACCTGATCGTCAAGAGTGGTATTTTCTACGGTAATATCGCCGAAGATCTCATCGTGGAAGGTGGTTGTGCCTTCGTGGGGGATGCGCTGGCGGATGACATAGGGCTCGCCTGCGGCGGCGCGTCTGTCAGACTCCTCCCGGCTCAGGGCACGGCAGGGGTCGTCGCCCCGGTCAAAGTTGCCGGAATCCTCCTCAAACTCCGCCTTCTCGCAGAAGCAGCGGTAGGCATGGCCCTTTTCCATGAGAAGCTCCGCATACTCCTTGTACAGGGGGCGACGCTCCGTCTGCACATAGGGGCCCACAGGGCCGCCCACATCCGGGCCCTCATCATGCTCCAGATGGCACTGTGCCATGGTCTTATAGATAACGTCCACAGCACCCTCCACCAGACGACCCTGGTCGGTGTCCTCAATACGGAGGATAAACTTGCCGTTATTGTGTCTTGCAATCAGATAGGTGTAGAGCGCGGTCCTCAGGTTGCCCACATGCATATATCCGGTGGGAGAGGGTGCGAAACGGGTGCGCACCTCATTTTTGGGGATGCGTGCCTCCATTTCCTCAAACCACTTCATGTCTTTCATATGTTCAGACCTCCAAAAGTCGTTGTAATTTCAAGCCTGTATATCTTATTTTACATTTTACCTGTTGTCAAGACGAACTTAATTTGATAAAATAATTAAACTTGAAATTTTGTCATTTTCCTTCAAAACAGGAGGTATCGATATGGAAAATCCCGTTTCTGTAAAAAAGACTATGCTCTCCGGCATTCAGCCCTCCGGCGATCTGCACCTTGGCAACTACCTTGGGGCAGTGAAGAACTGGTCTGCTCTGGCAGATGAGTTCAACTGCTATTACTTTATGGCTGATCTGCACAGCATCACCGTGCGTCAAAATCCGGCAGAGCTGCGCCGCCGGTCCGTGGCGCAGCTTGCCCAGTACATTGCCTGCGGCCTTGACCCGGAAAAGAACACCCTCTTTATCCAGAGCCATGTACATGAGCACGCGGAGCTGGGCTGGATTCTCAACTGCTACACCATGTTCGGCGAGCTGAGCCGCATGACCCAGTTCAAGGACAAGAGCGCCAAGAATGCGGAAAACATAAACGGCGGTCTGTTCACCTATCCCGCTCTCATGGCGGCGGACATTCTGCTCTATCAGGCGGACTATGTCCCCGTGGGTGAAGATCAGAAGCAGCACTGTGAGCTGACCCGTGATGTGGCTATCCGCTTCAACAACATCTACGGAGAGACCTTCAAAGTTCCGGAGCCTTATATTCCCAAGGTAGGCGCCCGCATCATGAGCCTTGGTACCCCCACTTCCAAGATGTCCAAATCCGATCCTCAGGGCTGCGTGTTCCTGATGGATTCTCCCGAGGAAATTGCCCGCAAGTTCAAGCGTGCCGTCACCGACTCGGACAGCGAGCACTGCGTCCGCTACGCCCCCAATGAAAAGCCCGGCGTTGCCAATCTGATGAGCATCTATTCCTCTGTGACGGGAAAGAGCTATGATGAGATCGAGCGGGAATTTGACGGTAAGGGCTACGGCGTATTCAAGCCTGCCGTTGGAGAGGCCGTCATCGAAACGCTGCGTCCCATTCGGGAAGAGGCCCAGCGCATGATAAACGACAAGGCCTACCTTCAGGACGTTTATACCGAAGGTGCCAGGAGGGCCAGCGCTGTCGCCCGCAAGACTCTGCGCAAGGTATACAAACGTGTGGGCTTTGTGGAGAAGCCCTTCTAAAATTCTGTAATCGGAGAGATATTGATGTTATGTAATATGACTGTGTGGCTGAGGATGCTGATGGCTGTGCTTTTTTCGTGTGCAGTTTCTTTCTTCATGACGCCGCCGGTTAAAAAATTTGCCGAAAAGGTCGGTGCGATAGACGTGCCCAAGGATGAGCGGCGAGTACACGATCATCCGATTCCCCGCATGGGCGGACTCGCGATCTTTTTGGGCTTTATATTGGCTGTGCTGGTGTTTGTGGACATGACCACACCCATCATAGGCATGTTGATCGGAGCGGTCATCATCGCGGCGATGGGCGCGGTGGATGATATTGTGAACCTGAACGCCTGGGTAAAATTTGGCATACAGATCGTTGCCGCTCTTGTCGCTATCCGAAGCGGCATCGTGTTTGATGTCATTTCAAATCCCATTTTCTTTTCCGAAACAGCTTTTATTCCCATCGGCTACCTGACGGTGCCGCTGACGGTGATTTGGATTGTAGGCTGCACAAACGCCGTGAACCTGATCGACGGACTTGACGGTCTGGCCGTGGGCGTGTCGGCGATAAGCTCCCTGACGATGCTGGTGGTGGCGCTTTTCGTAGCGGAGCCCAATGTGGCATTGATTCTGGCCGCGCTTACGGGCGCATGCCTGGGCTTCATCCCTTACAATCTGAACCCGGCAAAGATCTTTATGGGCGATGTGGGCTCTCAGTTTCTGGGCTTTGTGCTCGCAACCGTCTCCATCATGGGCATGTTCAAGTTCCACGCCGTCATCACTTTCCTTGTGCCCGTGCTTGCCCTGTCCGTCCCTCTGGCAGACACGGTTTTCGCCTTTTTCCGCCGTATCGTCCATGGGCAGAGTCCCTTCCACGCAGATAAGGGGCATTTCCACCACAGATTGCTGGCAATGGGGCTTAGCCAGAAGCAGGCTGTGGCGGTTTTATATGCCGTCTCGGCCGTGCTGGGGCTTTTTGCCGTACTGCTGGCAGGAACCTACACCGCAGTTCGTATTGCATGTCTTGTGCTGGCCTTTGCCATATCCATCGGCGTGTGGTTTTTCGTGTTCCGGAAAAATCCCGGGTTGAAAAATCACCGTCCGCAGGAGGATAGCGCGGGAAAAACAAATTGACTTGGCAATGCAAAACCCGTCTGTTTATGAAACAGGCGGGTTTTTTTGTGTTGATTTCAATCGGAAGAATTCCGGTACCGCACAATCCGGGTGATATTTTCATCGTGCACAGTGCCGTCAGCAGAACGCATGATTTTTATCTCAACGCCTCTTCATACTAAAACT
>CAZESU010000064.1:0-11459 GCA_964515275.1 uncultured Oscillospiraceae bacterium | reverse complement strand
CATGATTGCGCTGGGTACGGTGCTGCTGATGCTGCCTTTTTCTACAAAAGACGGCATGGGCGCTCCCCTGGAGACAGCCCTTTTTACTGCCACCTCCGCCTCCTGCGTCACAGGGCTGGTGCTTCAGGACACGGCCCGTTACTGGACGCTTTTCGGACAGCTGGTCATCCTCTGCCTGATACAGGTGGGCGGCATGGGTGTTGTCACCATGGCGGTCATTATCGGCATCTTCTCAGGGAAAAAGATCGGACTTAAGGAACGCTGGGTCATGCAGGAGTCCATCTCCGCACCTCAGGTAGGCGGCATTGTGCGCATGACAGGGATGATCCTCAGAACTACGCTCATCGTGGAGCTGGTGGGAGCGGTGCTGTTGGCGATCAGTTTCTGTGAACAAATGGGCATTGGAAAGGGCCTTTGGTACGGACTTTTCCATTCTGTGTCCGCTTTCTGCAATGCGGGCTTTGACCTGATGGGGACAAAGGAGGCCTTTTCCTCCCTGACAGCATTTGCGGCAGATCCGCTGGTAAATGTCACCGTGGTGCTGCTTATCCTGATCGGCGGTATCGGCTTTGCCACTTGGAACGATGTAAAGGAATTTCGATTTCACGTAAAGCGGTACAGCCAGCAGAGCAAGATCATCCTTGTCACCAGCCTTATCCTTTTGCTGGGTGGCTTTGTGTTTATGTTCTTTTATGAGTTTGCCCAAGCTCAGTGGTCGGATATGAGTCTGGGACAGCGGGCACTTGCAGCCCTGTTCCAAACCGTGACGCCCAGAACTGCCGGCTTCAACACCGTGGATCTGAACGCCATGAGCGGCCCGGGGCAGCTTATGGTGCTGTGCTTGATGTTGGTGGGCGGTGCACCCGGCTCCACGGCCGGCGGCTTTAAGATGACCACCGTTGCGGTTCTGGTGCTGTGTGTCCGGGCGGCTTTTCGGGGCAAAGAAAGTGCGGAAGCTTTTGGACGCCGGGTGCCGGATCAGTCGGTGAGAAATGCGGCGGCGGTATTTATCATATATATCCTGCTGTTTCTGGGCGTGGGTGCGGCGATTTGCTGCATTGATGGTGTCGGCCTGATGCCCGCCCTGTTTGAATCGGCCTCTGCGGTAGCAACGGTAGGCCTGTCTCTGGGCATAACAGCGCAGCTGTCTACCATATCTCATGTGCTGCTGATTCTTCTCATGTTCTTCGGACGTGTGGGAGGACTTACGCTCATATATGCGGTCTCCGCAGGAGACGGCCCGACCGGAGCCAGGCTTCCTGTGGGCTGGATAACGGTGGGATGACAAAGCGGTGCCAAATACAAGGAGGAAAACGATGAAATCCATTCTGCTTATCGGCCTCGGACGCTTCGGGCGGTACATGGCCATGAAGTTCCATGATCTGAAGCATGAAGTCCTTGCCATTGATAAAAATGAGGACAGGGTAAATGCTGTGCTGGATTACGTCACCCGCGCGCAGATAGGCGACAGCACCAACGAGAGATTTATCCAGTCTCTGGGTGTGGGAAATTTTGACCTGTGTGTGGTTGCCATAGCCGATGACTTTCAGAGCTCACTGGAGACAACCGCTCTGCTGAAGGACAATGGAGCCCGCTTTGTCCTGTCCAGAGCTGCGCAGGACAGCCACGCCAAGTTTCTGCTGAGAAACGGCGCCGATGAGGTGGTCTATCTTGAAAAGCAGATGGCCACATGGGCGGCAGTCACTTACAGCGACGACAGTATTTTTGACTATATGCCGCTTGCCAACAATTATGCCATCTATGAGATCAGTGTGCCTGTAAACTGGGTGGGCAAAACAGCGGTGGAATTGGAAGTCAGAAAGAAGCATAATATCAATATTCTTGCCACCAAGAAAAACGGCGTGGTATCCCCGCTCTCCGGCGGTGACCATATTTTTTCCGCCGGTGAAAGAATCCTCGTAATGGCCGCCGATAAAGATATACACAAATTTCTGCATTAAGATCATGTTTTTGTTGACAACTCACCTTGCATTTGATAAATTAATTTCGCTTAATGCCGCAGATGCGGCAGCGGGAGAACCGATTTTTGGGGTGAAGCCGGGAATCCGGCGGGAAACCTTCTTTTCCTAACCCGACAGCTAATCTCGCCGGCGTAAGAGGGAACATGGGCGCTTTGCGTCAAATATCGCTGTTTTACGCCGCTGCTTTTTGCCGCGGCGTTTTTTCTTGTTTTAACAGATAAGGAGAGATAGTACATGATAGAGAGACTGCGTGCTGCACTTCTTGGAAAACGTTTGAAAGACTCTGACCTCAATGGCGAAAAATTTACGGTGCGCTGGGGCATCCCTGTATTTGCCAGCGATGCCATATCCTCCGTAAGCTATGCGGGAGAGGAAATTCTGCTTGTGCTCATCCCGGTTCTGGGAATGGCGGCCTATGGGAAATTCCTTCCTGTGGTGGCAGCGATAATAGGTCTTCTCGCCATTCTCGTGCTGTGTTACAGCCAGACAATCGACGCATATCCGCAGGGCGGAGGTGCTTACATCGTGGCAAACGAAAATCTGGGAGAAAAGCCGGGGCTTATAGCGGGAGCGGCTCTTATTCTGGGCTATATCCTTACTGTGGCGGTCAGCTCCTGTGCAGGTGCCGCCGCCATAACTTCTGCATTTCCTTCCCTTTTTCCCTACAAAGCGGTCATTGCTTTCCTGCTGATTTGCCTGCTCACATGGGGAAACCTCCGAGGCATGAGGGAGTCCTCTGTCATGTTTGGCGTACCTACCTACCTGTTTATCCTGACAATGATAGCTCTGATCGTAACGGGCTTAATAAAATATTCTCTCGGGATGTATACTCCGGCGGAACAGGTTATCGTGACTGAAAATACTAACGACCTGCTGCTCTTCGTCATACTCCGGGCCTTTGCCTCCGGCTGCACCGCTCTGACAGGCGTTGAAGCCGTATCCAATGGTGTGCCCAATTTTCGGGATCCGGCTCAAAAGAATGCGAAAAAGGTGCTGCTCGCCATGGCCGGCTTTGTATGCTTTATCTTTCTTGGTGTGAGTGTACTGATTTGCCTGTATAAAATTGTCCCCAATCAGGAGGCAACTGCCATAAGCCAGCTTGCGGGTGCGGTGTTTGGCGACGGAAGTATTATGTACTATGTGGTGCAGATAATGACTGTGGTCATTCTGGCGCTGGCGGCCAATACGGCCTTTGCCGACCTGCCGCTGCTGATGGCGCTGATGGCGCAGGACGGCTATCTTCCCCGACAGCTCGTATCCAGAGGTTCCAGGTTGAACTTCTCCCGGGGCATTCTCCTGCTGATGGTCACAGCGTCCATACTCGTTTTTGCCTTTAACGGCGACCAGCACCTGCTGCTGCCGCTGTATGCAAGCGGTGTTTTCATCTCCTTCATGCTGAGCCAGCTGGGGATGTTTATCCACTGGCTGAACAACAAGAGCGGGCATTGGAAGGTAAAGGCCACCATTAATGCTTTCGGCACGCTGATAACGGGAGTTACCCTTGTTATCATCGTCATCATGAAGTTTACCAGCGGCGCCTGGGTGACACTTTTGTGCATAGCTCTTCTGGTAACGATGATGCTGTACATAAAGCGCCACTATGACAGCGTGGCCCGGGATCTGAAAATCACCGATGCAGAAGAGGCGAGAACGCTTCTCAGAAACGTCCAGCCCAGCAAGGTGATTCTGCCGGTACAGTCATTGAGCCGCTCTTTTATCAAGACGCTGGACTGCGCTATGGGATGCGGTTTTTCGGAGATAGAACTTTATCACGTCTGCGCTGACGAGAGTAAGGCCCTTGAATTGAAAAAGCAGATCGATGAACTGGGCGTGAATGCGAACTTCGTATATGAGGTGACGGCATACCGCAATGTAAACGAGGTACTGCTGCAGCATATCAATCAGGAGGCAAAAGCTCTGCGAGAACACCAGAACCTGACGGTTATGATGGGTGCTCTGGTGGTGTCGAACCCGCTGAAGGCATTGCTTCACAACCAGACGACCCAGCGACTGACCCGAAAGATGGAGCGATATAAAAACGTAGCCGTTTTCACGGTACCTTATCTGATATGAAACAAGAAATCCTGCATCTTTCGATGCAGGATTTCAGACCGTAGACAAAGTTATCGGCAATGAATATTCTTGCATGGGGAGATTGTGAAGAGGGGATGGGAGTCCCCTCTTCACGTTCAATCCTGTCTTATTCAGGGGGATTTTTGAATCCCCCTGAATAAAATTTCAAGGTGAAGACAAAATGTCTTCACCTTGAAATCCTGCATCTTTCGATGCAGGATTTTTGTTATTCTCTTTTTTCCAGCTCTGCGCGAAGATCGGCAATTTCTTTGCGGAGGGCGGCAAGCTCGGCGCTTACTGGGTCGGTGACGTGGATCTGATCCACCTCTCCCACAAAGTTTACCTTGTGCCCGTCTATCTTTACCACCCGAGCGGGAACGCCTACAGCGGTGCTGTTGTCGGGTATCTCGCTGAGCACCACGGAGTTTGCGGCGATACGGCTGTTATCTCCAACCTTAAAGGGGCCAAGTACCTTGGCTCCTGTGCCGATCAATACATTGTTGCCGATGGTGGGGTGGCGCTTCCCCACATCTTTGCCGGTGCCGCCGAGCGTTACGCCGTGATAGATAAGGCAGTCATCGCCAATCTCAGCGGTCTCGCCTATGACGATACCCATACCGTGATCGATAACAAGCCTTTTGCCGATTTTGGCGCCGGGGTGAATTTCAATCCCGGTACGGTGTCGGCTGGCCTGAGATATCATCCGGGCAAGGAATTTGAGTCCATGCTCATGGCACCAGTGGGCCTTTCGGTGGCTCCTTACCGCCTTTACACCCGGGTAGAGCAGCAGCACTTCAAGCGATGTGCGAGCTGCCGGGTCGCGGGCTTTATAGGCTTCTATGGTCTCTCTCAGATCTTTGAACATTATATTGAATCCCTTCCTGTCGTATTTATTCTATGCGACAGGGGATACATCGGCGAATACCGTAATACATAGACTGCTCCGTCTGTTCTGTAATGAATTCCTATTAAAAAAAGGACAAAAGCAAAAGAATTATACACGATATAAGCCGCCCTGTCAACCAAGCCAAAGGTTCGAAAAAAATTGAAAATTTTATTGACAAGGGGGTTAAACCCGTTGTATACTGTTCCAGTAATTGATTTTAGTACTTTTTTTCAGGCGTTCGCTGGTGTAAGGGGCCAAGTGCCCCCTTAAGGCATCGGAGAACGTTATTTTTTTGCATGGATGAAGTGGAGGAGGTACTGAAATGACAAAATATATCTTTGTTACCGGCGGTGTGGTTTCCGGCTTGGGAAAGGGCATTACCGCAGCATCCCTGGGCAGACTTCTTAAGGCGAGAGGACTGAAGGTGGCGGCTCAAAAGCTGGACCCCTATATAAACGTTGATCCGGGCACCATGAGCCCCTATCAGCATGGTGAGGTATTTGTCACCGAGGATGGAGCGGAGACGGATCTTGACCTCGGACATTATGAGAGGTTTATCGACGAGGATCTGAACAAATATTCAAACCTGACCACCGGCAAGGTGTACTGGAACGTGCTGAACAAGGAGCGTCGGGGAGAATATCTGGGGCAGACGGTGCAGGTCATCCCCCATATCACACAGGAGATAAAGGACTTTATATACAGTGTGGGCAGAAAGACCGGAGCCGATGTGGTAATCACCGAGATCGGCGGCACCACTGGCGATATTGAGAGCCAGCCCTTCCTTGAGGCCGCCCGTCAGGTGGGCCTTGAGCAGGGCAGGGAAAATGCCCTCTTTATCCATGTTACGCTGGTGCCCTTCCTCCGTGGCAGCGATGAGCATAAGACCAAGCCCACTCAGCACTCCGTCAAGGAGCTTCAGGGCATGGGCATCTCGCCGGACATCATCGTCCTGCGCTGTGACGAGCCTCTGGAGCCCGCCATTTTCAAGAAGATTGCCATGTTCTGCAACGTAAAGCCGGACTGCGTCATCGAAAACCGTACCATCCCCAACCTGTACGAGGCTCCGCTGATGCTGGAGAAGAACGATTTCTCCCTGGTGGTCTGCCGGGAACTGGGGCTCTGGACGAAAGCACCCGATCTGCGGGAGTGGCAGGAGATGGTCAGCCGCATAGAGAGCCTTGACAAGCATGTTACCATCGGTCTTGTGGGAAAGTATGTGCAGCTTCACGATGCCTATCTCTCCGTGGCGGAGGCTCTGCGCCATGCAGGCTATGAGCTGGGCGCAAAGGTGCACATCCGCTGGATTAACAGCGAGGATATAACGGAAAATACTGTAGAAGATATTCTGGGAGACTGCAACGGCATCATTGTCCCCGGCGGCTTTGGCGACAGGGGAATCGAGGGCATGATCTGCTCCGCCCACTATGCAAGGGAAAGCGGTGTGCCCTATCTGGGCATCTGCCTCGGCATGCAGGTGGCGGTCATTGAGTTTGCCCGTAACGTCTGCGGGCTGAAGGATGCAAACTCCGGCGAATTTGATGCGAAGTCTTCCAATAAAGTGATTGATTTTCTGCCTGATCAGAACGATAATATAGATAAGGGCGCGACCCTGCGTCTGGGTGCCTATCCCTGCCATGTTGCGGAGGGCACGCAGATGCACCGGTGCTACGGCGCGGATAATATAAGCGAACGCCACCGCCACCGCTATGAGTTCAATAACGACTACCGCGAGATGTTCAGCAGCAAAGGACTCACGCTCTGCGGGCAATCCCCGGATGGTCACATCGTTGAAGCGGTGGAGATCGATAACGGCAGCTTCTTTGTGGGCGTGCAGTTCCACCCCGAATTCAAGAGCCGTCCCAACAAGGCTCACCCGCTGTTCAAGGGCTTTGTGGGAGCTGCGGTGAAAGCCGCAAAGGAATGAGAGAGGGCGATCGCGGATTCCGCCCTGTCAGCATCTAAAAAGCTTAATGGAGAGAGCAAGTATGCACGAGTTTTACCAGAATCCCCTGTGCGGCAGATATGCCGATGACGAGATGAAACGCCTGTTTTCCGACGACAACAAGTTTTCCACCTGGCGTAAGCTGTGGATTGCACTTGCGGAGGCAGAGCAGGAACTGGGCATTCCCATCAGCGACGAGCAGATCAAGGAGATGCGCCGGAATATCTACAACATCGACTATGAATCCGCTGCCCGCCATGAGCACGAGGTACGGCACGATGTTATGGCCCATGTGCTCACTTTCGGCGAGGCATGTCCCAAAGCAAAGCCCATTATCCATCTGGGCGCCACGTCCTGCTATGTGGGCGATAATACTGACGTTATCCAGATGCGCGACGGGCTGCTGCTTGTAAGAAAGCTGCTGGTAAACGCGGTGGACACACTGCGTGAATTCGCGGAAAAGTACAAGGCCTTGCCTACTCTGGCCTATACCCACTTTCAGGCGGCCCAGCCTACTACCATCGGCAAGCGGGCCTGCTTATGGCTCAATGATCTGCTCTTTGATTTAGAGCAACTGGATTTCCAGCTGGAAAACCTGCGCCTGCTTGGCTGCAAAGGCACCACCGGCACCGGTGCCAGCTTCCTTGAGCTCTTCGATGGGGACAAGGAAAAGGTAGAGCTTTTGGAAAAGAAGATTGCCGGTAAAATGGGCATGGACAAATGCCAGAAAGTCAGCGGCCAGACCTACACCCGCAAGGCAGACTTTGCGGTGCTTCAGGTACTCAGCGGCATCGCCCAGAGCGCGTCCAAATTCTCCAGCGATATCCGGCTTATGAGCCACCTGAAGGAAGTGGACGAGCCCTTTGAAGCAAAGCAGATCGGCTCTTCCGCCATGGCGTATAAGAGAAACCCCATGCGCTCGGAGCGCATAGCCTCTTTGTCCCGCTACGTGATCTGTGACGTGCAGAACGCAGCCCTGACAGCCTCTGCCCAGTGGTTTGAGAGAACGCTGGACGACTCCGCCAACCGCCGACTGTGTATCCCGGAGGCATTCCTTGCCGTGGACGGTATACTGAACCTTTATATCAACATCGTCAGCGGCATGAAGGTCTATCCTGCGGTCATCAAGAAGCACCTTGATGCGGAGCTGCCCTTTATGGCAACGGAGAACATCCTCATGTACTGCGTGAAGAACAAGGGCGGCGACAGGCAGACCCTTCATGAGGCCATCCGCCGTCACTCCGTGGCTGCCGCAGAGCAGGTAAAGCTCTACGGGCGGGATAACGACCTGCTGGAGCGGGTCATGCAGGATGGGAGCTTTGGCCTGACAAAGGAAGAGCTCGAACAGCTCACCGACCCTGCTACGTTCACCGGCATGGCGGAATACCAGTGCGAGAAATTCCTGCGTGAAAGTGTTGACCCGGTACTGGAAAAGTACCATGAATATATTGGCTTCAAGGCCGAAGTAAAAGTATGACAGAAAGAAAGCGAGAACAGCTCATGTTAACATCTGTTGTAGGTACAAACTGGGGCGACGAGGGCAAGGGCCGTATGGTGGATCTGCTCAGCGAGAAGTACGATATCGTCGTTCGCTATCAGGGCGGCAATAACGCCGGACACACTGTTGTAAACGAGAAGGGCAAGTTCATCCTTAACCTTATGCCCTCCGGCATCCTCAGGGGCGAGACGGTGAACGTCCTGGGCCCCGGCATTGTCATCGACCTTGAGCATCTCTACGGCGAAGTGCAGCGCCTGCGTGAAGGCGGAATCGAGGTCACCCCCAAGCATCTGAAAATCAGCGACAGAGCCACCATCTGCATGCCCTACCACAAGCTGCTGGACGGACTTGAGGAGGACAGACTGGGTGACAAAAAGTTCGGCTCCACCCGCCGCGGCATTTCCCCCGTTTATTCCGACAAGTATATGAAAAAAACCATCCGCATGGGCGACCTGCTCCATTGGGAGACCCTGAGAGACCGGCTTGACGGCATTATTGAGTGGAAGAACCTGACAGTCGAGAGGGGCTACGGACATGAGCCTGTCGTTCTGGATGATATCATGGACTGGCTTGAGAAGTTCGGCCGCTGCTTTTCGCCCTACATCTGCAACACCACCGAGTATCTGGGTCAGGCCATAAAGGAGAATAAATCCATCCTCTTTGAGGCTCAGCTCGGTGCGCTGAGAGATATTGAATACGGTATCTACCCCTACACCTCTGCCTCCACCACGCTTGCGGCCTATGCACCTATCGGTGCCGGCATACCTTTTGCCAAACTGGACGAGAGCATCGGCATCATGAAGGCCTATTCCAGCTGTGTGGGCGAGGGCCCGTTCACCTGTGAGATGTTCGGGGCAGAGGCGGATGCACTGCGCGAAGCCGGCGGAGAATACGGTGCTGCCACCGGCAGACCCCGCAGAGTGGGCGGCTTTGACGTTGTCGCCTCCCGCTACGGCGCATTGATGCAGGGCTGCACCTATGTGGCACTGACCAAGCTGGATGTGCTGTCCTATCTGGACAAGATCCCGGTCTGCGTGGCCTATGAACTGGATGGAAAGCGCATTGACTACTTCCCCTCCGATATCGATGAGCTGAACGCTGCAAAACCTGTGTATGAGTATCTCCCCGGCTTCCACTGTGATATCAGCGGCTGCCGCTCCAAAGAGGATCTGCCTGCTGAGGCACTGGACTATATTGCTTACATCGAAAAGGCCATCAACTGCCCCATCAAGTATGTGTCCGTAGGCGCAGAGCGTGAGGCCTGCATTACCATGTTCTGAAGAGAGGCAGACCGATGAGAGACGAAAAAATCCTTGTTCTTGACTTTGGCGGACAGTATAACCAGCTGATTGCCCGCCGCGTCCGCGAATGCAATGTTTATTGCGAAGTCAAGCCCTTTGACATGAGCCTTGAGGCTATAAAGGCCTATGACCCCATGGGCATCATTTTCACCGGCGGCCCCAACAGCGTCTATGACGAGAAGGCTCCCCATGTGGATACCGGCGTGTTTGCGCTGGGCGTGCCTATTCTGGGCATCTGCTACGGCTGCCAGCTTCTGGCTCATGAGCTGGGCGGAAAAGTCACCGCCGCTCAGGCCGACTCCGCCAGAGAGTACGGCAAGACCGAGACCTTTTTTGACACCGAATGCCGTCTTTTCAAGGGCCTGCCCGAGCAGAGCGTCACATGGATGAGCCATGGCGACTATATGGCAAAGGTGCCCGAGGGCTTTTCTCTGGTGGCGCACTCTGCTGCCTGCCCCACTGTGGGTATCTGTGATGAGCAGCGCCGCTTTTACGGCGTCCAGTTCCATCCGGAAGTAAACCACTCCGAATATGGTCAGGATATGATCAGAAACTTCCTGTATCAGGTCTGCGGCGCTTCGGGCAGCTGGACCATGTCCGACTATAAGCACGAAGCCATTCAGACCGTCCGCAAAAAAATAGGCGATGGCAAGGTACTTCTGGGGCTGTCCGGCGGTGTAGATTCCTCTGTGGCAGCTGCCCTGCTGGCAGAGGCTGTGGGCAATCAGCTCACCTGCGTTTTTGTGGATCACGGCCTTATGAGAAAGAACGAGGGCGACGAGGTGGAGCAAGCCTTTGCCAAGTGGGACATCAACTTTGTCCGCGTGAACGCGGAGGATCGTTTCCTTGCCAAGCTGACCGGCATCACTGACCCGGAACGTAAGCGCAAGATCATCGGCGAGGAGTTTATCCGCGTCTTTGAGGAAGAGGCAAAGAAGATCGGCACTGTAGACTTTCTGGTGCAGGGTACCATCTATCCGGATGTGATCGAATCCGGCAAGGGCGATGCCGCGGTGATCAAGAGCCATCACAATGTAGGCGGCCTGCCCGATCACGTGGACTTCAAGGAGATGATCGAGCCTCTGCGCATGCTTTTCAAGGATGAGGTGAGGGCACTGGGCCGTGAGCTTGGCCTGCCTGAGTATCTGGTGATGCGCCAGCCCTTCCCCGGCCCGGGCCTGGGCATCCGCGTCATCGGCGAGATCACCAGGGAAAAGCTGGACATCCTGCGGGAAGCAGACTTCATTTTCCGCGATGAGATCGCAAAGGCGGGGCTGGAAGGCAGTATGAACCAGTATTTTGCTGCGCTGACGAACATGCGCTCCGTGGGCGTCATGGGCGATGGGCGTACTTATGATTATGCCGTAGCACTCCGCAGTGTCACCACCAGCGACTTTATGACCGCTGACTGGGCCCGCATCCCCTTCGAGGTGCTGGATAAGGTCTCCAACCGCATTGTAAATGAGGTCAGAGGCGTCAACCGCGTCCTTTATGATATCACATCCAAACCCCCCGCAACTGTCGAGTTTGAATAGTATCTGAAACGCCGGAAACCCGCATGAATACTGGATTTCTCCACTCAAAAAGTTCAAAGTGACAACACTTTGACAACATTTTTAGATTATCCAAGAATAAAGAGCTATCTGATTTCTGTTGAAGTCAGATAGCTCTTTTCTTTTACTTATCTTTCAGTTGGTCTTTGAACGCCTCCACCAGAGCGTCGCTTAATTCCTGAGATGGAACCTTCGTCCAATGCCCGGTGGCGTCATATTTC
>CAZESU010000063.1:0-11623 GCA_964515275.1 uncultured Oscillospiraceae bacterium | reverse complement strand
CCTACACTGTGCCTCATGACACCAATGAAGAAGGAGCATGTGGCGCGCCACATGCTCCTTCTTCTTTGCTCTTTTCCTTTTGTTCTACCCCAACTATTGACAGAGAGCCAAAATTTGCGGAGAATTGTCATAGCAGGCAATTCTCCGTAACTTTTATTGAGAAATTTATTGTCGCTTTGTGGGGAAAGAAGCGTTTTGAGAAAGCCCCGTTCTTCTCCATGATGGTGCAGGTGCCTTCCTCGCGCAGCTCCACCGTCCAGGGGACGATGCCGAAGTCGCCCTTATCCTCCTCGTAGGTGTAGATGCCGGCGCTGCTGGGTCCTTCAGGGCTATTGGCCGGAGAATCGCCTGCTTAACCCTCGGGGCCGTTTTCCGGAGGGCCGTCAGGTGTGTCGTTGGTAGCAGCGGCAGCAATCTGTTCATAGGCTTCCTTGGTCAGAGAGGGGATGCCCTCGGTAGGATTCACGATGCCGTCCTCGCTCAGCGTCCAGGTGCAGGAACCATCTTCGGCAAAGAAATCAGACTTGGGGCCATCGGCGCTGCCTTCCCATGCGCCGGTTTCAAAGGAACCGTCGCCGTTATCGGTCCAAACGCAGTCATGCGTCTGGTCACCAATGTGGGGGTTGGCCTCAGTGATGGTGCAGCTTCCATCCTCACGCAGTTCCACAGTCCAGGGGGTGGCGCCCATATCGCCCTTATCCTCATAGTACATGTAGGTGCCGGCGGGCACGCTGGCTGCCGGGGCTGCGGGCTCTTCCACGGCCTCCGTGGGAGCTTCGGCGGGAGTTTCGGCAGGTTCCACGTCAGACGGTTCGGCCTGAGAGCCGCAAGCCACCAGAGCAAAAACCATTGCCAGAGCGAGAAGAAGTGCAAAGATCTTTTTCATTTTGGTTTTCCTTTCTGAAATATTATTTCCAAACCGTGTTTGATCACGGAGAGGGTCTTTTTTATCCGCAAATACCGTCAACGAAATCGCGGATGCCGTCAAAACTGTAGTCCGCTGTGCCGTGGGGCTTGCCCCATACAAGGCCATAGTCCACGGTGTCTATCCCCGGCTGACCGTCCAAAAGGCAAGCCATCAACCATGCGGCGGCTGCGCCAAGGTCACCGTCGTTTGTGCCGATGCGAAAGCGCCAATTGGGAGCGATATCGCTTTCAGCAGCTCCGGTCATAAAGGTGTCGGGGGACATGAGCTTCACAAGCGCCACTTTGTCCTCGTCAATATTGGACTCATAGCGAAGCACATAGGATGCGGCCTCATCGTAGTCGCCTGCCAGCTCCCGCATCACCTCCAACACCATGGCGCTGAAATGGGTCTTGTGGAAAAGCTTGTTTTCGTTGCTGCCCAGGTACAGGGTGTCAAATGCGGTGCAACCCTTGGCGCGGGGCATACTGGTGGAGACAAAGGACACCGTATCCACTGCCGTAACCCGCTCACCATCGTAGACCAGATATGGGAATTCCTCGGAGAACGCTGCGGGATCCTCCACAAACTGATCCACATAGTCGGCAATACAGGTGTTGATCTGGGCATAGAAGCCGTCGTCAAATTTCTGAGGATCCAGTCCAACGCTCACAAGATACTCGTCAAACTCTTCCAGCAGCTTCGTCTGCATGGCCAGTTGGAAAGCGGAGAATTCACCCTGCATCGTGGCAGGCGCATCGGCAGACGGTTCCGCGTCGTTGCCATGGTTCACAGGCGCAAGCTGCGTCTCTGAGGCATGGAGCCATTCATAGGCGGCGTCGCCCACATCCAGATTGGTAATGGGGCAATAAGCGGCTACTGCGAAGATATCGTCGGTGGAGTCCATAATCGCGCCGGCCTCTTCCAGATAAGGCAAATACAGTTCGCTGTTGCCGGAGGCACCCAACAGGCAGGCTATTCCGCCGCCCGCGCTGCCGCCGGTGGCGATGATTTTGTTCATATCGCCGGGAAGAAGCGAATCATTGGCCTTCAGCATCCGCACGGCAGCCTTCATGTCAATGATCGATGCCGGCGCATAGCCGTCTACTTTGCTGTTTGAGCCACGGCAGGCCAGAGATACCAGCACATAGCCGTTGCGGATAAAGTCCGCATAAGTACCGACATTGCCGCCTCTTCGTGCGTCGCCGATGGAGATGGGATCACTCTGCTTATAGGCGTCAATCGAGTTTTGCAGAATCACCGGTGCAGTAGCAGCCGTATAAGTCGTACCGGCCTCGTTGCTGACACTGCCGTTTTCGGATACGCGATATCCCTTTTCCCCGGCTTCCAGATAGGCTGCGGGGACATAAATATCAATAAATTGTACATTCTCATCCAACGGAGCGGTGCAATAGGCCACGTGGCTCAGCACATAGCAGGCCGGGATCTCCACGCTTTTCCCGTCCTGATCCTCCACCTCGGTGAGAAGGTTCCAATCTCCCTGACGGTCTTCCAGCGACAGGAGTTCTGCTGCGCTCTTTTCCGATGCTGTGTTATTCTCCGAAGACGAGGGTTCCTCACCCTGCGCCGGCGCGCTCTCCTGCGCACCGCAGGCTGCCAGCGCCAAAACCATACTAACGGCAAGCAATGCAGCAATAATCTTTTTCACAGTAACTCCTCCTGTTCCCTTTCCTGCGAGTATTCTATTGCCGAACCGCTCTTTTCCACAAGCCCACATATTTTCAATGGCAAAACATTTTAGAACATAACAAAATGCAGCCTCCTAAAATTTCGGATTTCAGGGGGCTGCGACGGGGAAGAAAGTGTATTTATTTCATTTGTCGCTGTTCAGGCTTCGATACTCGGAAGGCGCCATGCCTACATAGCGATGAAAGTTACGGGAGAAGGTCACGTTATTGTTATAGCCTACCATCTCTGCGATCTTATTGATGGACAGGTTTGTTTCCAATAGCATACGCTTGGCGGTGTTGATACGCTCGGAATTGATGCGTTCCACCACGGTAGTGTCCAGATTGCTTCGGAAGAGACGCGCCAAATGCTGCACGCTCACGCCTGCCGCTTCACTTACATCGGGAACGCTCAGATTCGGGTCGCCCAGATGCTTCGTAATATAGGCGCAGGCACGACCGAGCGCGTCAGAGCCGCTGTCCTTGGGGATACTGCGGCTGAGTGTGGGGATCAGCGTCTCGGTCAGCCGGATCAGGTCATCTGCGGAATCCACACGCTGTAGCGCGCGGATGTTTTTATTCTTCTCAGACTCGCTCATGCTGCTGGATGCCACTACCTCCGCCAGAAGATTGGCGATGGCCGTCACACGCGTTGGTGCCAGATAGAAGCCGGAGCCGGTACGGATCACATGATCCTCTACCGTGGCCTTCACAAGAGGCAGGATCATTTCATATTTTCCCAGCAGCAGCGTGGAGGAGATCACCTGCAACTGCTTGATAAAATCGCCCCTTACAAAGGCTGCCGCATCTTTTCCCATATCAGACTGCAACAGCACCGAGGTGTCCGGGCTGACGCTCTTGGTATACCCAAGAAGGGAAACCACGTTCTGGTACGCCGTTGAGAAATCCGCCGAATCGGTGATCCGTTCGCTGGAGAAAGCCGTGATGGTGCTGCCGTATTGGGCTTCGATATTTCCTACCGCTTCATACAATACATAACGGATATCCTCATCGGTCACCACCTCACTGCGCACGGAAAGAATCGCCACATAATAGTGCTGTAAGTGGGTAACAGAGACATCCATGTATTCCTCGACGGTTTCCGAGAGGATGGCCTGAAGCGCCGCGCAGCTCCGGTCAATATTCGTCCGAGGTGGCAATGTGGGAGAAATACCAGGGCTGTCAGAGAAATAAAACAGGCCGACGTAATAGCCATACACCGCTCTGTCCAGACTCAGTTGCTGTAGCATCTCCTGGTCAGCGCTGCGACCTCCGGTGAGTATCTGCACCAGCAGATTTCTGCGCTCGAAACGCCTGCGGCCGGAGTAGTCTTCCTTGTATTCTTTCATGGTGCGGCGCAGCTCGTCCACTATTTCATCAAAACTGGCGTTTTCTCGCGGGGAGTGGGGCAGACCGCAGATCATCTCGGCAACATCGTCGTACCGCATCTTGCTGACCCGGTTAAGATACGCCAGACCCACTACCAGCACCAAAGCAAAATACAGCGCAAAGATCAAAAGGATCATATTCTGCGGAGCGCGATAGTCAGCCATCGCAAGGGCAGAAAGATAGGTAAAGCCGTCCTGCTCCAAGTAAAAGCACTTGACCCTTTGCCCCGCAACATTAGAAACCTGCCGCTCATCCCGCCAATCCGTATCAGGATAATTGATGAGAAGATTGGAAACGCAGACCTCCTCATTAAACATACAACTAATCAAAGCGCTGTTATTCTGCAAGGTTCGGATGAATGCGGTCTTATTCAGGGAAAGGAGCAGAAGCGCGTCGCTGTTGGGAACCTTTGAGAAGTAGTAAGGTGAGGCGTAGTTGGCGTTCAAAACGTGCCATCCCAGATAATCCTCCGTCTCCAGGATAGAGGAATCTTCCCCAATAACCCGCATCAGAATGGCATCCAGACTGTCATAGGAATAGTAGGAGCGCGTGTCACAGATTTGCCCCCGTGATGGGCAGACCAGATAGATCTCCTGAACAAAAGCGCTGTGGGAGGCGTGTTCTCCCACAAGTCGGCAGAGCTCCAGTGCGCTGTCCGATGTCTTAGGCGAACGGACAAGCTGCTGAAGTTTTTCATCGCCAGCAGTAAAGTCATTGACCATGCCGAGCTCGTTGAGCATACTGTGAGCCTCGGCGCTGAAGCGGCTGACTTCATATTCGCCGTTTTTTTCCGCCTGCCGCAGCATCGCCGCGTTGACACAAATATATAAAATAAGACCCAGTGCCAGCGGCACCAGAAGCAGGAGACAGTAACGTCTGAGCTCGGAAGAATATCTCGCATAGCTTTTTTTCAGGTTGTTGATAATCTTGATCATAAGATCACCTTTTCTACGAAAATCACGGGAGATACCAAATAAAACGCATGTTAAATAATACCACTTATGTGCTCTTTTTTCAAGACAGGGCACGGCACATACGCGGGGATCGTGAATGAGGAAAGCGAAAAAATGTTAGTTGCGTTCGGAATTGTAGTCTGCCTTAGGCGGCAGAGGGGACGAAATATACCCGATGTTCCAAATTGTGACTTTCTCATCACGTCAAAACGCGTTATAGTTTTTTTCAGCAAAAGCAAAACACCGCCTTGGGCGGAATCACACAAAGGAACAAAGGAGACGGAACAAAATGAGAAAAGCATTGGCACTCATCCTCGCGCTGATGACGATTTTTGCCCTGTGTGCCTGTGAAAGCAGCAACAGTGGCACACAGGGTGCAAGCGGTGCGGCATCCATTGACGCAAGCAACCTGACAGGAGCCACAGATTTAAACTATCTGGAGGGCTACTGGCCGGAAGAGTTCCTGAAAGACCGCATTGTGGTAGCCACCAGCAAGGACGGCGGCGGTTTTGCAGCTGTCAGCAACTCCCCTTGGGGCAGCGTGGACTTTGCCCTCTATGAAAAGCTTCTGGTTCTGGATACTCAGGGCAAGGAACACCTGCAGCTGCTTAAGCGCTATACTGAGATCGACGAGATGACCTATGAATTTGAGATCTGGGATTGCATCTACGACACTGCAAACAACCACATCACTGCAAACGATGTCAAATACAGCTTCCAGCAGTTCGTTGATCACGGCCAGAAGGGCGGTCTCAACTGCCTGAACCTTCTTGACGGTGACATTGTGGATATCGACGTGACCGGAGACTATACCTTTATCTGGCATTGCTCCAAGCCCTTTGCCACCGGTGAATTCGGCAAAAACCTCTCCAACTGCTCCATCTTTTCCCAGAAGGGCTTTGACGCCTCCGGCGATGAGTATCTGACCGACCCTGTGGGCACCGGTCCTTATATGCTCAAGGATTATGTTGTGGGTTCCAAGGTCATTTTTGAAGCCAATCCCAATTACTGGATGAAGAACGTCAACGATGAGGAATGGCTTGCAGAAAACTTCTATGCCAGCAATTGCCAGAATGTCCGCGAGATCGAATATGACATTATTCAGGATGCCGCCACCCGCGCTATGGCTTTGGAAATGGGTGACGTCTGCGCAATCGATACCGCCAATGCTGCCGATATCAACGCCTATCTTGCCGACCCCTCCTATGGCATTACTCCTGTTCTCAAGCAGGTTGGCGCACCTGTTGCCTTCTACTTTAACTGCAGTGACACTTCCCCCTGCGCAAATGTTGATTTAAGAAAAGCGATCTGCTATGCCATCGACAGCGAGGCAATGGCGCAGAACAGCAACTATCCGTCTTACGCTGTTTTCGGTCTTCAGCCCAACATGTTTGACGCTCCCGAAAGCTGGACGACCGGCGAGGGGCGGGATTACTACAGCTTCAGTCTGGAGAAGTCCAAGGAATATCAGGAAAAGGCCGGCTATAACGGTGAGACCCTGACCATCATGTACATGGAGATGGGACCCGTCACTGACGCCATGGTGGTCATGCAGTCTCAGCTGCGTACTGCGGGCATCAATCTGGAGCTGCAGCCGGTGGATCAGAACACCTTGGATGCCTACCGTTCCGACTATGAGCGCTGGGATATGATCTGCGACATCATGGGCGGCGGCAATTATCTGGCCAACACCCTGAAGAAGTTCTGGAGCGGCGACTTCACTGACTCCAAGGGCAACACCGTCCTTGCGATTCAGGAACCCAAGCTGGACGAGCTGTTCATCGCCGTGCGCGACGCTCAGACGCCTGTGCAGGAGGTTGAGGAATGGGATCAGTACTTCACCTACGAGCAGTGCTACGGCTATGCGATGCTGCGCTATTTTGAGCAGACCGGCTGTCTCTCCTCCGTTAACGCTGTCATCGGCAGCTCCAGCAACTTCCTCTACCCCGGTGCCTTTACCTTTAACGACTGATCAGCTGCGGGAGACCGGCGAATTGCTCGGTCTCCCGCAAACCAAACCCAAGCATTTTCAATTTCAATAACAGGAGTGAAAGAATTTGACGAACGCCACCTTGAAAGCCGGCGCCGCCTCGCGTCCCATTCTCTTCCCGAAAGAAATGTTTCCCACGGACATGCTGGTCGGCGTACAGAAAAACCCCTTTGCCCGTGCGCTGATTCTTTCCGGCAGCCAGAGCTTTGCGATCCTGGCGCTGGAGTTGGTAAACGTTGGGGACGACATCATTGAAAAAATTCGCCGCTACACCAGTGAGAAAGCCGACGTACCCTATGAGCAGGTCTGGGTTCACGTGACGCACGCCATTACAACCCCCCACGCCCCCGGCGGCCCCAACTTCGGCAAGCCCGGCCATACACCCCCGTCCCGCCCGGGTTTTGCGCCAGATCCCAATACACCGATGAAGCGCGCAACTTTTGAAAAAGCGGTTCTTGATGCAGCCATCGCTGCTGTGGATGCCTGTCTGCCTTTGAAAAGTGCCGTCTATGGTCTCGGAACCGGTGAAAGTCTGGTGAATGTAAACCGTGATCTGGAATTTCCCCAAGGCTGGTGGGTCAAGCAGAACCCGGCAGAAAAGTCCAATAAAAAGATGCAGGTGCTGACGGTTAAAACCCCCGACGGAACCCTGATTGCCACTTTCGTAAGCTACGGCATCAAGCCCAGCGCTATCGACCAGTCTGGACGGGAGGATGGAACTGCCATGGTCAGTCCGGATGTACCCGGTCACGCCTGCGCTCTTGTGGAAAAGGAGCTTGGCGCGCCCTGCCTCTTCTGCATGAGCGCTGCCGGCGATCAGGTTCCCAGAGAACAGAGCTTCTATGAGACTGTGGATGAAAGCGGTCATGTCTGCCGGGTGGACGATGGCTTTGCGCGGGGCATCGAGATCGTAGAAAGACTTGGCCGTGAAATGGCGGATGACATTCTGTCCATCGTTTCAAAAACAGACGCAGATGAGCACAGCGCCGATCTTCGCAGCGCTTCTTCCCAAATCATCTGTGGCATGCGCGCGCAGTCTAACCGACAGAGCGCGCCGACACACGAGCTCGAGTATAAGCTCAATGGCTATATGAGCCTTGACATGAGCGTAGCCACGCTGGGCGATGAGATCGCATTTGTTGCCGTAAAGCCCGAGACCAATGCCCAGACAGAGAGTGAGCTGTGGAAGGGTTCCCCCTACAAGCACACCATGCTCCTGTCCATGATCAATGGCGGCATGAAGTATATGCCGGACAAGCTCTCCTATGAGCGCTGCACCTGGGAGGCCGGCAGCTCTATGCTTATGCCCGGTGCGGCAGAGAAATGGGTCGCACGTGCCAATGATCTTCTGAAAACCGTTAAAATGGGACGCGCCGAGCCTAAGGTCACCGTCATCGCCACTCCCTATGGCGATGGTGAGCGCATCGACACTGCCGTCGTGGAATTCCCCGGTGAGGTGCCGGAGCTTGACAAGATAGCGGTCGTGGATCGAACGATCCTCTCGCGTAAGCTGGACGGCAAGACGCTGACGCTGGAGCTCTCACCCGATGACAAGGCTGCCACTGTTCTCTATAAATTCGATTTGAAACCCGGCGGTCCCGGAAAGGGTCCCGGCGGCCCCGGAGGACCCGGAAAGGGTTCCGGCGGCCCCAGAGGACCCGTGAGAGGCGGCAAGGAACGCAACTGCGTAGCTGTGGAAGTTGAGATCCCCGGTTTTGACGCGCCGATTATCTCTACAAAGGCTGTGCAGAATGTCATTGATGATTTTGTTTCAGGCTCCTATAAACGCATTCTCTACAATCTGTTCATCCCGAAAAACTACGACCCGGCGAAGAAATATCCGCTTGTTCTCTTTATCCCCGATGCCGGCCCCAACGGAAACGATCCCCTGCTGGCTCTTGCTCAGGGCATCGGCGGCACCATCTGGGCCACGCCCGAAGAGCAGGCCAAGCATCCTTGCTTTGTCCTTGCTGTGCAGATTCCCTCCGGTATCATGCTTACCACGGATGAGCACACGGTCTCTGATGAGTTTAATGACATTGTGGAGCTTCTCAACCGCACCATCGACAGCTACAGCATTGACCACAATCGTATCTACACGACCGGTCAGTCCCAAGGCTGCATGGCCTCCTGCGAGCTGATGGCACGTTTCCCCGATCTCTTCGCGGCAGCCATGCCCATATCCGGCCACTGGGATGTGGAGAAAATGACAAGCCTCACCCACAGCCGTTTTCTCTTCGGTCTTAGTGAAGGCGGACTGAAGGAGTACCCCAATTTCAACGAGATCACCGAGGGTCTGGAGGCAAAAGGCGTGAAGGTTCACAAGGTGCGCTTGAACTTCCGGGATGGCTGGGAGATCAACAACGCCAAGGTCAGGGAGGCCATTGGCAATCCTAAGGCCGCGCAGGTGGTCTATGTGATTTTCGACAAGGATACGGCATTCCCAGATGATCAGAAAAACAGGCCTCCCTTTGCACACCACAACCGTGGCTGGGAACTCTGCTACTATCTGGAGCCCGCCCGCGACTGGCTTTTTGCCCAAAGCAAAGACTGAACGAAGCCATGAAGGCGGCAGAAAAGGCACAGCTCTTCTGCCGCCTCTTTTTAAAGAGAGGAAATGAGCATGAAACAACGCAAAACAGTATACGGCCTTGTGGAAGGTCTGGATCTGGGCAGCTGTGTGGCTTTCCTAGGCGTGCCATTTGCTGCGCCCCCGGTGGGAGAACGGCGCTTTGCCCCGCCCGAGGCGTGCCTGCCGTGGGAGGGTGTGCGTGCCTGCACCGCTTTCGCGCCGGCTTGCATACAGACCCGAAAAAAACAGACCCGTCAAAACAGCGATACGGGCAAAAAGCCCCGCTTCATGGGAAACGTGATTGAAAACACCTCCGAGGATTGCCTCTATCTCAACGTCTGGACGCCGTGCGCTGACACGGATAAAAAGGCGCCTGTGATGGTATGGTTCCATGGCGGTGGCTTTGCCAACGGCGCCACCAGCGAGCCGGAGTTTGACGGAAAAAGCCTCTGCGAGCACGGTGTTGTGGTGGTAACCGCAGCCTATCGCTGCGGTGCTCTGGGCTTTTTTGCTCACCCGGCACTGCGGCACAACGGTGCTTCCGGCAACTGGGGCTTGCTGGATCAGATCGCAGCGCTGCGCTGGGTGCAGGAAAACATCACCGCTTTCGGCGGTGACAGGGACAGGGTGACCGTTTTCGGCCAGTCCGGCGGGGCAATGAGCATCAAATTTCTGCTTACCTCGGCGCTAGCCAGAGGTTTGTTCCATAGGGCGATCCTCCAGTCCGGCGGCGGCATCGTGGCGGCGGATCCCTGCCGGGAGCAGGCGGAGATGGAGGCGCTTTGTCAGGAAGCCATGGATCGTATGGGGCTGACAGTAGAGGATCTCAGGACCATGGACGCTCAGGAACTGAGCCAGAGCCTGAACGACAGCGCGACCGATGTGATTCAAGGGAAGGAACTGTTCCCGTTCCAGCCCTGCATGGATGGGGCGGTATTGCGTTCTTCGCCGGAGAAAGCCGTATTGGACGGCGCTTATCCCGACGATATTGATCTCATCTGCGGGGATGTCTCCGGCGACGCGTGGATGTTCTCCCGCAAGCTGCGCCCCATTCTGGGCGACAGAGCGGAGCTGATGCAGTGCTTTGCCATGGCACCCTTCCTGAGCTGGGCGGAAAACGCCTCGCGTCTTGGGAAAAAGCCTCTTTATACTTATTATTTTGAGCGAACTGTGCCCCGCTTCGGAGGAGCGCCTCACTCTGCGGATTTAGCCTATGTATTCGGGACGCAGTCCGACCCAAGCTATACCGAACTGGATCGGGAATATTCCCAGCTCATGCAGGCTTACTGGACCAATTTTGCCAAGACCGGCGACCCCAACGGCGAGGGGCTCCCTCTCTGGCCAAAATGCACACACGAGGCGCGGCTGAGCATGCATATCTCCGATGTGGCCTTCCGAAGCGAGCAGTTGAGCAGCCCATCACTGGATAAGGTCATCGCCTATGTTCTGCGGCATCCCGGCATGGCGGATACCACCGACGGGCTGGTCTGAGGAGATGCAAGCATGTTAAAATCGGATAATAAAATAGAAAAGGCAGGCGTCACAAAGTTGGATCTGCGCATTGCCGTATCTGTCTTAATCTGTGCCTTGACAGCCACCCTCCTTACCAATTTCGGCATTGTTTTTGACTATGGCGGGCGGAAGTTGGAGATCCTCCAGAAGATGACTGCCTGCATCTCCTGCCTCCTGCTGTGTCAGGACAACACGCAGTTCAGCTTCAAGGCCGGCATCAACCGTTTAGTCATCACGGCGGTAGGTGGTGTGGTGGGCGTGGTGGTCACTCTCATCGATGTCGCGGTGGGTAGCTCTCTTCTGATGGTGCTCATGATCGCCTTTGGCGTCCTGCTGACCCTTTTCCTCTGCAAGATCTGCCGCGTCCCCTACATCAACGCACGCATCGGAGGCGTGACCTTTGTGCTCGTCAGCTGTACGCTCAACGAGTACGGCAGGATCTGGTATGCGATCTTCCGCTTCGGCTCTACACTCTATGCGGCTCTGGTAGTGCTGCTGGTGACCTGGGTCTTCACAAAGCTCAGCAAAAAAGCCTGATATTCCTTCAAAATAAAAAGGATGGGGCTGTCTCAAAACTAAATTTCCCCTAATAAAGCGATCCTAAAAATTACGGAG
>CAZESU010000062.1:0-11637 GCA_964515275.1 uncultured Oscillospiraceae bacterium | reverse complement strand
AAAAAATTTAGTTTTGAGGCTACCCCTTTGCGTATGCATAAGGCATCAAAGGAGCATGACGCCCGCCTTTTCGCAGGTGTTGATGGTGTCCTCATCCCAAATGGAGGCCTGCACCTCGCCGATATGGGCCTTGCCCAGAAGCAGCATGGACAGTCTCGACTGGCCGATGCCGCCGCCGATGGTCAGCGGCAGTTCGCCGTTTAACAGCATTTTATGGTAGGGCAGCTCTCTTCTGTCCTCACAGCCGGAGAGACGAAGCTGCCTGTCCAGCGCAGCGGGATCCACCCGGATTCCCATGGAGGACACCTCAAAGGCGCAGCCCAGAAGTTCATTGTAAAACATGATATCGCCGTTCAAATCCCAGTCGTCATAGTCCGGGGCCCGGCCGTCGTGGGGCTTACCGGAGCGGAGGGCACCGCCGATACCGATGATAAAGGCGGTCTTGTGCTCCTTCAGATACTCGTTCTCCCGATCCTTCGGCGTCAGCTCCGGGTACATATCCTCAAGCTGCTGGGCAGTGACGAAGGAAACTGTACGCTGAAGTTTGCCAAGCCCCTGAAGCTGCGGGTAGATGGCCTGCATGGTGTCCTGGGTGTCGCAGATGGCCTCCACGATGTCCATGACCGTCAGCTTCAGGTAATCCAGCTTCCGATCCTCCGGCAGGATGACCTTCTCCCAGTCCCACTGATCCACATAGACCGAGTGCAGATTGTCAAGCTCGTCCTCATCTCTTCGGATTGCGTTCATGTCAGTATAGAGACCCTTTCCGGGGAAGAAGCCGTAGCGCTTCAGGGCAAGGCGCTTCCACTTGGCAAGGGACTGCACCACCTGGGCTTTATGGTCGGAGCGGAGAATGTCAAAGGTGACGGGCCGCTCATAGCCGTTCAGATTGTCGTTCAGGCCGGATTTTTCGTCCACAAACAGCGGTGCCGACACCCGGTACAGGTTCAGCAGAGCGCCCAGTCTATCCTCAAACAGGCGTTTGAGCAGGCTGATGGCCTTTTGCGTATCATAGATGGAGAGAAAGCTCTTGTAACCCTCAGGTATCGTGGTTTTCATCTTGTCTTATTTCCTCTTTCTGTCCTCGCTGAGCAGTTCGGCGATTTTCTGGTAATAGCCCTCAGCGTCCCGGCGGAAGTTTTTCTCAATAAGTTTTGCCTGTTCCTCACTGGCGCAGAGAAAACGGAGGTTTATGATCTCCCCTTTGCCGTCGGACATGGCGAGCGTCACCATGCAGCCGCCCTCTTCCGTTTCGTGCTTTGCGGTAATCATGGCGGCCCGGCGCATGCGCTCCTCCACAGGGGCGATGAGCTTCAGAGCCTTGGAGCGAACCGAATAGGGCAGACTGCTCTCCACCGCGTCGGCGTTGCGGGCGCCCTTTTCCGTGATGGAATAGCCATCCTCATGCTCTTCGATATGCCCTGTCTCCACCAGCTCGCTGAGACAGTCGGAATAGTCAAAATAGCCTATCCCATTGTCGCACTGGCACAGATCCCCCAGAGTCTCCGGATCCACCACGCCGGGCAGACGGCGCAGAATAAAGAGTATCAGAATCTTGATATCCAGCTTCTCATGTATAAAACCGAAACGCTCCATGTTTCCCTCCTCGAATTACCTTATTAAAAATATTATACTTCACCAAGTCATTTTTTCAAGCACAAATTAACACATATCTCCCCTCCCCGCATAGACTGTACTGAAGTTTGCTTCAATCCAGTCAACAGGAGGTATATCTATGGCCGACAGAGTTGTGCCCGGTCCGGTCGAAAGCTCGGCAAGCATCCGTGAAGCCGTGTGCATCAATACAAAGAAGATATTTGACAGCTGCAGAGACAAGGACTGCGTGGATGATCTGAGGGTCTACCCCACCTGCACCTCCCAGTCCTACATAGAGAACGCCCTGAGCATCCGTCCCAGGGACGCGGAGCTGCTGTATGTGGACGTGAAGGTGTCCCCCATCTCCTTCAACCGCGGTTATTACACCGTGGACTGCACCTATTTCTACCGGCTCACCGGCGAGACCTTCCCCGGCTGCAAAACCGTAACCGGGCTTGCCATTTTTGACAAGCGGGTAATGCTGTTTGGCAGTGTGGCTAATGTAAAAGCCTTCTCCTCGGAGAGCTGCAAGCCCATTGCGGATGTCGATGACCTGCCCACGGCGGTGGTAAACTCCGTAGACCCCATCGCCCTGCGCATGCGGATATCCGACTCGGAGTGTGTTTCCGCCTCCGACGCGGAACAGCGCAATATCCCCGCCGCCATCACGGCGGCTTTCCCCGAGGCGCTGGTGCTGACCGACACTGCGCGCCGCTGGTATGCCACCCTTGGTCAGTTCAGCATCATTCGTCTGGAGCGGGATACCCAGCTTCTCATCCCCGCCTATGACTACTGCCTGCCCGACAAGGAGTGCCCAGGTACCAGCGAGGATGACCCCTGCGCCCTGTTCAGCCGTATACGCTTCCCGGTGGAGGAGTTCTTCCCGCCCGACAGCGTACACGAAAATGAGGATTACCAAAGCATGAAATAGCAAAAACAGGGATGGAAAAACCATCCCTGTTCAAGGTGAAGACAAAGTGTCTTCACCTTGAAAACTGATTCAGGGGGATTCAAAAATCCCCCTGAATAAGCCATAATTGAACGTGAAGAGGGGACTCCCATCCCCTCTTCACAATCTCCCCATGCAAGAATATTCCTTGCCGATCGCTTTGTCTACAGTCCGAACAGGGATGGAAAAACCATCCCTGTTTTTATGGCGTATCGTTCCGGCAATCTTATTTTTTGCTTACGATGTTGTCCTTATCTTTATAAATGCTGTTGGCAGGGATGACGCCGCGGACGCAGGAGGTGGGATAGATATTGGAATCCCGTCCCACTACGGTGCCCGGGTTCAGAACGCTGTTGCAGCCGACCTCTACCCGGTCGCCCAGCATGGCGCCCACCTTCTTGCGCCCGGTCTCAATGGGATTGCCCGGCTCCTTGATGACCACCAGGGTCTTGTCGCTCTTCACGTTGCTGGTGATGGAGCCTGCACCCATATGGGCCTTGTAGCCCAGAATGGAATCGCCTACATAGTTATAATGGGGTACCTGCACATTATCAAACAGCACCACGTTTTTCAGCTCCGTGGAGTTTCCCACCACGGCGTTTTTGCCCACGATGGCGCTGCCCCGGATAAAGGCGCACTGGCGCACCTCTGCGCCGTGGTCAATAATACAGGGGGAACCGATGTAAGCGGAGGCAAACACCTTGGCATCCTTCGCAATCCAGACGCCCTCCTCAGGATGGTCAAATTCCGCAGGGCTCAGGGTCTCCCCCAGCTGAAGGATAAATTCCTTGATACCGTCAAGAACCTCCCAGGGGTAGGTCTTCCCCTCAAAAAGCGGGGCGGCAATGGTCTTTTCCAGATCGTACAAATCTTTTATCTCTGTCATTTCACTTCACCTTGATAAGCTTTCCCGCCTTGCGCATGGCATCAATGATATCGTCAACCTTCTCCTCGCACAGCTCATGGCTGGTGGCCTCCACCATCACGCGCAGCAGCGGCTCCGTGCCGCTCTTGCGCAGCACCACACGTCCGTCTGTGCCCAGATCCTCTTCCACCTGCATTACGGCAGCCTTGACCTCTTCGCAGTTCAAGGTCTCGTCCTTGTCGGTGACCACCACGTTTTTCAGCTTCTGGGGGTACATGGTCATGCCGGAGGCCAGCACGGAGAGGGGCTGCTTGGTCTCGGTGATGGCCTCCATGACCTTGATGGCGGTCAGAATACCGTCGCCGGTATTGGCAAGGCGGCTGAAGATAATGTGCCCCGACTGCTCGCCGCCGATCAGATGTCCGTTCTGGCGCATGTTCTCCGCCACATATTTGTCGCCCACCGCGGTCTTCTCATAGCCGATGCCCAGCGCATCCAGAGCCTTATAAAGCCCCATGTTGGACATGATGGTGGTGACCACCTTGGAATTGCCGAAGGTGCCCTTGTCCTGCATATATTTGGCGCAGACGTAAAGAATATGGTCGCCGTTTACCACATTACCCTTCTCGTCCACGGCGAGGCAGCGGTCCGCATCACCGTCAAAGGCGAAGCCCACATCAAGCCCGTTTTCAAGGACATGCTTCTGAAGCTGCTCGATATGGGTGGAGCCGCAGTTGACATTGATATTCAAACCATCCGGGCGGTTGTTAATCACATAGGTATCGGCACCCAGCGCGTCAAACACGCTTTTTGCCATCATCCAGGTGCTGCCGTTGGCGCAGTCAAGGCCGATCTTCTTGCCCTTATAGGAGCGGGTGGCAAGTGAGATCAGGTAACCTATATAGCGGTTTCGTCCGGCAGCGTAATCCACCGTACAGCCGATGGCATCACGATGGGCATAGGGCAGCGGTTCAATGCTGTCGATATAGGCCTCGATACCGTCAAGGACACTCTCCTCCATTTTCTCGCCCTCGCCGTTTAAGAGCTTGATGCCGTTGTCATGGTAGGGGTTGTGACTTGCGGAGATCATGATACCGCAGTCAAAATCGTCAGCCCTTGCCACATAGGACACGCTGGGGGTAGAGGTGACGTGGAGCAGATAGGCGTCCGCCCCGGAGGCAGTGAGTCCTGCGCAGAGAGCGGACTCAAACATGTAGCTGGAGCGGCGGGTATCCTTGCCGATGACCACCTTGGCCTTGTGCTCCTTACCGTAGTACCAACCCAGATAGCGGCCTATTTTAAAGGCGTGCTCAACGGTCAGATCGACATTGGCCTCGCCCCGGAAGCCGTCGGTGCCGAAATATTTTCCCATTGTTTTTCCTCCTTAGAGAGTAGCTTTCAAAGTTTCTGTGCCGAAGCGGTGTCCAGATAAGCGGTCACATTCAGCGGTATTTGTAAAAACGCCGCGGGGACAACGCTGTCGTTTCTGCCATACAGCATTTTGAACACAGCGTCCGCCCTGCTCTCCCCTGAGGATATTACGATAATATCCCGGGCGGAAACAAGCGTCTTTATTCCCATGGTAAGTGCAAATTCCGGCAAATCTTCCGGTGTTTTGAAGGATTCTGTCAGTTCGCGTTTGCTGCTGTCGGTTATTTTCTGCCGGTGGGTAAGGCTGTCAAAGGGGGTGGCAGGCTCATTGAAACCGATTCTCCCGTTCAGCCCCAGATCCAGAACGGCCAGATCAATGCCGCCCTGTTTTTCGATCAGATCGTCATATGTTTCAAAATTCTCCTCAGACAGGAAAACTATGTTATCATC
This sequence comes from uncultured Oscillospiraceae bacterium, assembly GCA_964515275.1. Lineage (GTDB taxonomy): Bacteria > Bacillota > Clostridia > Oscillospirales > Oscillospiraceae > Limivicinus. The sequence goes on along the minus strand of CAZESU010000062.1, from coordinate 6,406 downwards.
CTTTGCATCCGTCCGCTGAAGGAATGCGGAGAGAGACATATCTTTCCTGCCGCAGAACGCCGCAACAGCAAAAAACCTCGCGTCTTTAAAGGATATCTCCCCAGCCGTGTACATTTTTGCCAGTTCTTCGTAAAGTGCAAGGCAATCCGGCCCGGAGGACAGAGCCAGAACAGCCACAGGCTTTTGATCCAGAAGGGCTTTCACATGCTCTGCCGCACTTCGCAGCATTTTTTCATGCTCAGAAATGAGAGTTTTTATTGTATCGTCTCCTTTCGCTGAATTCTGCATCAAAATACGGGAAAGCTATACCCGAGGTGCAGATATGGCAATCGTTTTTATTAGAACATTGATAATATATTTCGCTCTGCTGCTGACCATGCGAATTCTGGGCAAAAGGCAGCTTGGCGAAATGGAACTGTCCGAATTTGTGGTGGCGGCCCTGATCGCAGACCTGGCATCCCACCCGCTTCAGGACATCGGGATCCCCATGATCAACGGCCTGGTGCCCATCATAACCCTGTTTTGCTGCGAGATACTCATATCCGGTATCACCATGAAGAATATCCGCCTGCGGGGCCTGTTCTACGGCAAGCCCAGCCTTCTCATCGTCAAGGGCAAAATCGACCAGAGTGAGATGAAGAAAAATCGCTTCACCTCCGATGAACTGATGCAGGAGCTGAGAAATCAGGGACAGCTGGATATCAGCAAGATCGAGTATGCCATTCTGGAGACAGACGGCAGACTGAATGTGATCCCCTATCCCAGCGAAATGCCAGTGACACCGGCCCTTCTGAAGATAGCTGTACCGAACGGGGGCTACCCCGTAGTCGTTGTCAGCGACGGCAGAATACTGGAAAACAACCTGCAGCGCATAGGCCGTGACCTGAGCTGGCTGGAAAAGCAGATGAAAAAAAGAGGGGTGAACGATCCCAAACACATTTTCCTGATGACCGTAAACTCGGCAGATCAGGTCTACCTTGCCATCAAGGAGGAAAAGCCGTGAAAAAGGATATCGTTGCTGCCGCTCTGCTGGCGGTATTGTTCATAGGCTCCCTTTTCAACATCGCCTATCTTGACAGGCTGACCGGCAGGATCGAGGACGAGCTCACCGCCTCCATAGAAAAGCTGGAAGAGGGAGATGCCGCTCAGGCCCGGGAACATCTGATCAGGGCGCTGGACATGTGGCTGGCCGCCGACGGCTATACCCACATCTTCATCCGCCACCCGGAGATTGATTCCACCTCCGACGCCTTTTATGACCTGGCGAAGGAAATAGGCAAAAACGACGCGGAAAGCTGCCGCCCCGCGTATGAAATGCTGCTGTATCATCTCAGCAGCATAAGGACCATGGAGCATCTGCGGTTCGGCAGCATTATGTAATTATTTGTCGCTGAGAAGCTTTGTCAGCTCCTCCATAAAGGTGTTGATATCCTTGAAGCTGCGATATACGGAGGCAAAGCGCACATAGGCCACTTCATCCACATTTTTGAGCCGGGTCATCACCATCTCGCCGATCTCAACGGTACTGATTTCCCGCTCCAGACTGCTCTGCAGATCCTGCTCGATCTCATCGGCGATCTGTTCAAGCTGATTAAGGGTGACAGGACGCTTCTCGCAGGCTCTCACCATACCGTTTATGAGCTTCATCTTGTCAAAGGACTGGCGGCTTCCATCCCGCTTGATTACCACCAGCGGCAGCCGCTCGATGATCTCATAAGTGGTAAATCGTCTCTGGCAGGCAAGGCACTCTCTCCTGCGGCGGATGGTTGCGCCCTCCTCAGCAGGTCTTGAGTCAATTACTTTACTTTCCGAATATCCGCAAAACGGGCATTTCATCTTTCTATCTCTCCCAAAACCGTATTTATGCTATGCTGGAAATTATATCACAGCTTCTTTTCAATTGCTACAAGAAACTATGTTAATTATCCAAATTTTTCGCCGTGAAAAATAGGCATGGGTCCGTGCAGATGTTTTTCTGCAGCTCCAATAAAACGGCAGCCAAAGAAATATCTTTGGCTGCCATGTATTATGTAAACCTATATCTCCAAATAGCCCTTCAGCAGTTTCAGCGTGTTGAATACGCCGTCCATATGACTGCGCTCATAGCCGTGGCTTGCGTATACGCCCGCGCCGATAAGCCCGTGGCGGATATCGCTGCCGGCGCTCAAGGTAGCTTCCACGTCGGAGCCGTAATGGGGATACACATCCACCGCGTAGTCCGCATTCTCCCGCTTTGCCGCCTGGATCAGCTTTCCCACAACCTGATAGCTGTAAGGCCCGCCGGAGTCCTTGGCGCAAATGGACACCTGCCGCTCCGCCGTCTTCCGGGCTGCAAATTTCGCATATTCTCTTTCTATTTTGTCCCTCTATGTACCGCTCTCAGGCGGAGATTTATTTATTCACCACATTCCGGGGTGTACCGGCAAGGAATGCCCTGATATTTTCGGCAGTGCTTTCCATGATGCGCCGGCGGCTCTCCTTTGCTGCCCAGCTTATATGGGGCGTGATGATGCAGTTTTTCGCGTGAAGGAGCGGGTTATCCTCCGATATGGGTTCCGAGGATACCACATCCAGACCTGCCGCATAGACCTTGCCGCTGTTCAGTGCGTCTGCCAGATCCTGCTCCGCCACAAGAGCGCCGCGGCTGTTGTTGATGATGATGACTCCATCCTTCATCTTTGCAATGTTTTCCTTATTGATGATTTCTCTGGTCTCCGGGAAAAGCGGGCAGTGCAGGGAGATCACGTCGCTGCGGGAAAACAGCTCGTCCAACTCCACATAGTCCGCGATCAGTGCGCCCTCCGGGCTGCGGCTGCGGTTGAAGGCGATCACATCCATGCCCAGAGCACGGGCAATTTTGCCCACATTCTGGCCTATCCTGCCAAGACCGATGATGCCCATGGTCTTGCCTGCAAGCTCTATGATCGGGTAATCCCAGAAGCACCACTCGCCGCTCTCTTCCCAGCGGCCCCGGTGAACCGCCTCGTGGTGGTGGCCCACGCTCCCGCATATCTCCAGCAGCAGGGCGATAGCGAACTGTGCCACTGCTGCGCTGCCGTAATCCGGCACATTGGAAAGCGGGATGCCCTTTTCCTTCGCATACTGATAGTCGATGGCATCATAGCCTGCGGCCTGAATGGTGATAAAGCGCAGATTGGGGCATGCATCCAGCACCCGGCGGGTGACCTTCGCCTTGTTTGCTATGAGAATATCCGCATCGCCGATGCGGCGTATCATTTCGTCCTCACTCTCCGGGCTCCGGTCATACACGGTCAGCTCGCCGAACTGCTTCAGAACGTCCCAGCTCAGATCACCCGGGTTAATGGTATATCCGTCGGTAACAACAAGTTTCATGTATACTGTCTCCTGCTTTTGTTTTCTCTTAGTATTCCATTCTGTTATGCAGCTTATTCACGGCAGTTGAGCAGGGCTGCGGCGGCAGAACCGGGCAGCGTGGTCTCCTGCCCCACTTTCAGCACCGCATGCTTGCCCAGCTTTTCGGCAGCCTGCTCTTGAAGCAGCCGCTCCAGCACAGGCCGGTAATGGCGTCCCTTCTGTACAAGAGAACCCTCCGCGCAGATGCAGACAGGTCTGTTTTCCTCATTGCCCTCGCCGGTGAGCAGCATGATGGCCGCAAGATTGGTGCACATGCAGCGGGCAGACCGCTCAAACATGGCCAGACTCAGGGTCTTGACAAACTCCCTGTCCTCCTCACTGCCGCAGAAGTCTCCCAGATTTTCCCCACTGGCCCAGGCATCTATGACGGCGGAATCTATACTGCCCAGATTGCGGACATACGCTGCGGTTTCGGCAGTCAGAAGTCCCTCGTCGGCGGCGGCGCGGAGCATCAGGCGGCAGAGCTCGCCCAGGTAAACGCCTGCCGTCATCTTCTCGAAGAGCTTCAGGCCCGGGTTGTGACTTGCGGCGTCCAGAGCCAGGTCAAAATCGCCTCTGGGCAGCTCATCGTAAAGACCGGATTCCAGGTTGACTATGATCCCGGTGTCGTCCGTTCTGCCCAGCTTTGTGATACGGGATGCCGACAGCACGCAGCAGGTGTTGGTACCGGTGCCGCTGACCTGGCCGATAAAGCCGCCGTATCGGGACTTATCCAGCTCCGCTGAACCGCCCAGCAGCACGGCGGCAGTGTCGTTGAGAATGACGATTTTTTTGCCGGTGATGCCCCTGCGTCCAAGCTCCTCCAGCAGCGATGCGCCCACCAGCTTTCCGGCAGAGCCCTCCACTACCACTTCCTTGTCTATACGGATGACCCTGCCGTCGATCTGAGGGGTGATGTCCGCCGAATAGGAGAAGCAGAAGCCTATGCAGTCTGCCCTGTCAGTAAGCGGCATAATGCGGTCTGCCACAAAGGAGATGAACTCCTCCCATGTGGCGGGCTGCTTAATGCCGGGCATGGAGCACTTGGAAAGCTCCTCGGCAGCAAAGCCCTCCTCCGCGAAGCCGGCAAGGGCGCTGCGGAAGTTGGTGCCTCCCGCGTCGATCACGATGGCGCGGCGGTCCCTCGGCACCGCCCCCTCCATTTTCAGGTATGTAGGTATCATGGGGAGAGCCGATTCGTCTCCCCCAAGCCCCCGCTCCATATTGTCACGCATAATGGGTGCCCAGTGGCTGGGCTCGATACGTTCCGGACTCATTCCGTGCCTTTCAAGAAAATCAATAGCAGCTTTCCTGCTCATGCTCTCCGCTCCTGTCATAAATAAAATAAATTGGCTGCCGTTTCAGGCAGCCAATAAGTGTTTATCCAGGTTTTTACTCTGCCTTTTCTTCGCTCTTGTCGTTTCTGACGGTGCTCAAAACGCCCTCTGCAAGACCGGCCAGACCCTGAATTTCGCTGGGGATGATGATCTTGGTGGCACGCCCGTTGGCGGCGGCAGAGAAAGCCTCCAGAGCCTTTATCTTGATAACGGCGTCGGTGGGGCTGGCCTCGTTGATGCGGCGGATACCTTCTGCGGTAGCGGTCTGCACCTTCAGGATTGCTTCAGCCTCGCCTTCGGCCTCCAGGATCTGCTGCTGCTTCTTTGCATCTGCACGCAGGATGGCGGATTCCTTTTCCCCTTCGGCTTCCAGAATGGCGGCGCGCTTCTCGCCTTCGGCACGGAGAATGGCCTCGCGGCGTTCACGCTCTGCTTTCATCTGCTTCTCCATGGCGTTCTGGATCTCTTTGGGAGGCAGGATGTTCTTCAGCTCAACACGGTTGACTTTGATGCCCCAGGGGTCGGTAGCCTCGTCCAGAATGGAGCGCATCTTGGTGTTGATAATGTCGCGGCTGGTCAGGCACTGATCCAGTTCCAGATCGCCGATGATGTTACGAAGGGTGGTAGCTGCCAGATTTTCAATGGCGACCATGGGCTGCTCAATGCCGTAGGTATACATCTTGGGGTCGGTTATCTGGAAGTAGATAACGGTGTCGATCTGCATGGTGACGTTATCCTTGGTGATAACGGGCTGGGGCGGGAAGTCCGCCACCTGCTCCTTCAGGGAGACCACCTTGACAACTCTCTCGATAAAGGGCATTTTCAGGTGGATACCTACGTTCCAGGTCTCCTTATAAGCACCCAGACGCTCAATCACATATGCCTTTGCCTGCTGCACGACTCTGATATTTCTGATAAGTATGATGATTACCAGAAGAATCAGCACAATAATAACATAGGGCCCCATCAATTCTCTCCTCCTGTATCGTTTAAATTATGCAATGGGTTTTACAATAAGTTTTACGCCCTCAATACGGACAACAACGGCGCGGGAGCCCTCCTGAGCCTTCATCTCATCGCTCTCGGTGCGGGCGGTCCAGACCTTTCCGCTGACTGACACACTTCCTGTGCCGCTGATATTGTCGATGCTCTCCTTGACAATGCACTCCTTACCGATGAGCATATCGGCATTGGTGGGCTGAGCCCTGGAGTTGATATACTTCTTGGCAAGGGGCCTTGTAAGGGCAAGGGCGATGATAGACACAGCCAGAAACCACACGATCTGCAGCCACAGCGGTGCGTGCAGCAGGGCGGAGATCAGCGCTGCCAATGCGCCCAACGCAAACCATATGGAGATAAGCCCGGGAACGACAGCCTCAACGGCCAGAAGCACGATCATTGCAATTAGCCAGACTACGGTCATATCCATTTCTGTCTCCTTTCCGCCGCCCTGTAAACTGCGGCATTTTTCCTTCAACAGTATTATATCCTCTCCTTCCCTTTTCCGCAAGGGCGTATCGTAATACAAATATTAAATTTTGCTAAACTTCCGTTTTTGCCTCTTTACTTTTTTAATTTAATGGGTTAACATATAGACAAAATAATATAATATAGTAAATTATACAAAAGATTCGAGTGAAAGTCAAGTCCAAATTTGTGTGTAAATTCCTTTAGGCATAACATGCAGGAGGCAG
>CAZESU010000061.1:0-11851 GCA_964515275.1 uncultured Oscillospiraceae bacterium | reverse complement strand
GTTGGGTGTAGCTCTGCCTTTCGGCTTCGCTACCCCAACATTTATTATAGAACCTCTTTTCTGTCATTGGGTTTTCAAATTAAACTGCCGCTCTACAAAAGCGGTGACGCCCTTCCAGTACAGCTCCGGATCGGTGGATACAGACTGTGCATGGGCACCGCCGGGAACGGACAACTTTGCCTTGTCCCCGCTGGCGCAGGCTTCATACACCACATCCAGCATGGAATAGGGCACAAAAACATCCTCCTCGCCGTGAATAAAAAGCATGGGAACCTTTGCCTTTTTCAGCTGCGCCACAGAGGAGGCCTCATGAAAACTGTATCCCGCCCGAAACCGGCAGATCAGATCCGCTATGTTCAGCATGGGGAAGGCCGGCAGATGGAACATATTTTTCATCTGCAGCGTAAACTCGTCCAGTACCGAAGAATAACCGCAATCCTCAATGATACACTTCACATTTTCCGGCAGCTTCTCTCCGGACACCATCATCACCGTAGCGCCGCCCATCGAAACGCCGAAAAGCAAGATCTCTGCCTCAGGATCGATATCCACAATATTGCGGATCCACATCAGAAGATCCATCCTGTCCAGCCAGCCAAGGCCAAAGTACCTGCCCTCGCTTTCCCCGTGACCACGGGCAGACGGCATCAGAACGGAGAAGCCCATATCATAGAACTTTCTGGCGGTTCCGGCAAGATGGGCAGGCTTACTGGCATAGCCATGGCAGAGAATGGCATAAAGATGTCCTTCCTGTGGAAAGCTGCAGGCCCGGAGAGTCAGCCCGTCAACGCTTTTGACAGATATTTCAACCTGCCGGCTGTCAAGCCACTCCATTGCCGTCCTGCGCCAGGCTTTCCATGCCTGAGCGGTTTCACCGGTCTGCGCGGCAGTCTGATCCTCTGCATCCTTAACAGCCCCTTTCTCAAACAGGCTTGTCAGGGTGAAGCGGCCATTGCGGTTTATGGTAAAATCAAAAAGGAAATTGGCTCCGAGTATCAAAATCACACACAGCAAAAATACAACGATTGCCGGAATGATCGCGCCGGCAAGAATCAGCCCGGCGCACAACAGGATGATAACGATTGCCAAGACGGCAGTCTGAAGTCTTGCTTTGCTTTTTTGCTTTGCGAAATCTTGCATAAAACTCATCCTCATGGATTTCAGATTGGATGATGCTAATGTACCCGTTTTTTTCGCAGAAGTCAAATAGCTGACACTGATTTATATTCAGAAGCTTACCGATTCTCTGATACAACAGTGCTTTCAGGGCTACAGTTTATCATAACTGCAGCCCTGATGGTTTGCCAAACGGTTTTTTGTTTTGTTATCGCTTAGACTCCCAGTACCGGGACAATTCCCATAATCATGAAAAAGACCAACAGCAGCTGGACCACGCTCCACAAGATGGCTTGATACGACGTCTCTTTAAAATCTGACTGAGCAATTGCCATTGCCCCATACATGCATACCGCAAAAGGCGGGGTCATCTGCCCAAGTGACACAAAAAGCACCGGGAGCAGTGCAGCAATCAGGACAGGACTGCAGCCAAAACCTGCAAAAATTGTGATGCATGCCGCCCCGAACATTGGAATAAGCGCAGTGCCCGCCATAAACATACCCAGTAGAGTTGCCGCTGCCAGAATGATCAGCGTAACGGCAAAGAACGGCAGATTCGCTGATTGAATAAACATGGTAACCATACTCATCGTTCCGCAGTCATCCAACAGATAACTGATTGAATACGAGAAAAACAGTATCAGTACCATAGGGGCAATATTTTTTAAGCTTTTCACAATTGTATCTGCTAAATGAGCCGGAGCACACAGAGATTTATCCCGGCTGATAAGCAAACAGTACGCAGCTGCAACAGCAGGTGTAAAAAGCAGCACAGATTTTGAAAAATTAGATGCTGCCACATCTCCGAGAACTACAGCCATTTCTTCCGAAAAAGCGCTGTCCACGACAAACGGAATCATGATTATAAAAACAAGCAGCAGGCTTTTCCACCCCTTTTTCAGGGCCTCCAGCGGCTTTGGCAGGTTCACCACATCGTACTTCTGTATTCCATAGGCATAGTACATGATATAAAACTGAACCAGGCGCTGGACAATAAACCAAATTGATACGCCATACATTGCGATCCAAAAGTCTGAAAAAGCATATTGTTCAAAGCCTTTTATCTCTGCGAGGCACGCAAAAGAAGCAACAATTGTACTGGAAGGCGGAATAACCGGACTAAGACAGCTCCCAGCCATACAGACGCCGGCAGCGAAAGCGCTTGGATAGCCGGAACGTTTCATCAAAGGAATCGTTATGCTGCCTGTTGCGGCAACATTTCCCGGTCCACTTCCTGACAACGCCCCCATAAAGCAGCTTGCAATGATTGCAACAACACCTGAGCCTCCGGGCAGCTTGCCTATGCAGGCCAGAATGATTTCAATACAATCCTGTATCACTCCGGTACAATCGAGAATAGCGGAAAAGACAAGGAAACATACGATCGTATATAATATGGATGAGCTTGCCGCTGAATACATATATTTCGGCGCGTTTTGCCATTTACCTGAAATGAAGAGTACCATCAAAAAAGCTATGGCCATCGCTTCATACATTGGTCTTTTGAACACCGAAAACACAATTACTACTGCAGCAAAAACAGCAATCAGCAGCCATATTTCAGATGGCATCTTATCTTCCTTTCTGTTCTATCGTGGGCGTGGGGCAGTCACTTGTCCTTGCCGGGCCGCTTTTTCATTACAATCGCCTTCTGTCCGCGCAGATACATGCCGAGCATACCGACAAAGCAAACGATAACTGTGAAGATGTAGGTTTTGGGAATGACCGTTTTGTATAGGAAAGTAGTTATTGCGGCCGCTGCTGTTTCACCCGTAAAAAAGGATACGACAAAGCCAAGAAAAAGAATAAAGCCAATTACAAGACCAATAAGAAGTCCGTAACCAAAAATCACATCACAGACTTTCGCGATTTTTTCTTTCATTTTGTATCCAGATCCTTTCTATCACACAAACAATATGGGCAGGACTCCAAAAATAATAAGTGCTGTTACAATCAGATGTCCCAGAGCCCACCAGACGGACTGCACCGTCATTTTTCCGAAATCGGCTTCTGCAATTCCCATTGCCGGATAGAACACAGGAGCAAAAGGAATTGTAATCTGTCCCAGTCCGACAAACAGCGGGATTAGAAGTGCAGCAGTAACTGCAGGCGCTACGCCGTAAGGCATCAGCATGGTAATAAAAATTGGTCCGAAGAGCGGAAGAACAGAGGTTCCAGAAAGAAACATTCCCAGTATTGTGCTTACAGCCAGAACCAGTATCGTCGCGGCAAAGAAAGACATATTGAAGCCGGAAAGCCATTCGCTGATTGCCGTTCCCGCATCGACCTTTACCATCAGGGCACTGATGGAGTAGGAAAAGAACAGCATTGCGCACATGGGAGCAATGCTCTTTGTTGCGCCGACAAAGGTATCCGCTATATTCTTTACCGACACCTTGTAGTCCTTATGTCCGATAAGCAGGCAGTATGCAGAGGCAACTGCAGGAGTAAAGATCAGAAGGGAGTTTGAAAGATTCTTACGTGCCTCAGCGCCAAGCACTTTCGTAAAGAAGCTGTCACAGGTGGCATCCAGTATAAAGGGCAGCATTACAACCACCACCAGAAGAAGGCTTGACCAGCCATTTTTCCATGCCTCTTTCAGGTCGGGCAGCATGGACTTATCAAGCTTCTTCACTTTATATGCCTTGCACATAATGATCGTCTGAATAAGACGATGCAGTATGTACCATATTGCGACAGCATATATTACCGTCCAGAACTCGGATACCGTATATGCATCCTCTCCCAGCACTGCCGTCAGGCATGCATAGGATGCTGCTATCGTGGAGGCAGGAGGAACAATCGGTCCCAGCGTTGCACAGGCCATTCCAATGCCTCCGGCAAGTTCACTGCTGTATCCTGCGCGCTTCATAAGGGGGATGGTTATACTTCCGGTCGCAACACAGTTTCCCGGACCGCTGCCGGCAAGGAAGCTCAGGAACGTTGAAGATGCCCATGCCACAACGCCGGCTCCGCCTGAAAGGCGTCCAACCAGTGCGATAATAATATCTACAACTTTTGCGATTACACCCGTTCTTTTTACAATCTCTGCAAACATGAGGAAGGCTATGATGGTGTAAAGAATGGAGGTTTTCGCAGCTGACTTCATAAAATCAAAGGCCTGACCCCAAGTTCCCGTCAATATAACACATGCCACAAAAGCAAGTGCCATTGCTTCGTACATTGGCCGCCTCAGAATGACGAACCAGAGTATGCTGACTGCAATGATCGCGACAAAATACCATATTTCAAACGGCATCACATTTCATCCTTTCATTTTTATTAAGCGCTTTCTTATTCGATATTCAGTTCCTTTTTATTCACGCAGTTCTGCGGCATTTCTCCGTTTACACCCTGCACAGCGCTGATTGCGGATGCCATCTCAAGACCAACATGTGCTTCTTGCGTGTAGCCTCCAATATGGGGTGTCAGAATCACATTTTTGCAGGAACGGTAAATATGTCCGAAAGGCAGCGGTTCCTGTATGTTGCAGTCAAGGGCAGCTCCGGCGATGACGCCGCTGTTAAGGGCATCCGCCATATCCGCTTCCACAATAACGTCTCCCCTGGATTCGTTTACAAGATAGGCCGTTGGCTTCATCAACTTCAGCGTATCCTTGTTAATCATACCGACCGTATCTTTGTTGGATGGCATATGCAGAGAGACAAAGTCGCATCTGGGCAGCGTGCTTTCCAGCGTTTCTCCCCATTCCGCGCCTTCAGGAAGAGAAATCTTGTTATACAGGAAGGGATCATAGATAATGACTTTCATCCCCAGCCCCAATGCCTTTTTCACAACCAGCTGGCCTATTCTGCCGTACCCCAGCACACCATAGGTTGCGTCGGCAAGTTCATGGCCCATAAACCCGTATTCCTTCTTTTGTTCGAATACCGTTTTACCGGGGGTATTGAAGCGTCCGCGTACATAATCATTGTGCATGGGAATGATCTCTCTCGCCAGAGCAAACAGGAACCCTATCGTCATTTCTGCTGTTGCATTTGCATTCGCGCCGGGAGAATTACAAACATATATTCCCTTTTCGGCACAAAGCTGCAGATTGATCTCGTTATACCCCGCCGCAACACGAGCAATAACTTTCAGCGAGTCACCTGCCTTAATGATATCATCATTGATTTTATAGCCTCTCAGGATAATAGCTTCCATTCCCTGACGCAGCAAGGCTTTTATCGTCTCCGGCGAGTTGTCCGGTGCTATGGTTATTTCCGCGTTTGCATTCAGGTATTCCAGCGTTTCCTTCTCCAGGCTGCCGACAACCAGTATTTTTCCCATGTATTCTTCTCCTTTCACGTTATATTTGATTCCGGCTCAGACTGAATGGGCACACGCCGCTTGACGACCGACTTTCAGGGCTTTCCTGTTCCGTTCTGCCACTTTAGGTTTTGCCGCAAACTTTTTATCAATCAGTTTTTCAAGAGGCTCCTCTCCGACCATGCCTTCATAAGAGCTGAGAATACCAAGGGCTATCATATTCTGGCTTCCCACCGCGCCGATGCTTTCGGCAAGCGATGTGATTGGCGCGCCGATTTGTTCCGCTTTGCTCTCGCGCGGTGTGATACTGTCGCTGTCGTAAATAAGCCTGGTACCTTCTTCTACTTTGTCAAAATACCGGTCATAGGCAATCTGATGCAAAACTACAACGATATCCGCCTTCTGAACTTCAGGAAATGCTATGCGTTTATCATCGATAATCACTTCAGATTTAGTAAAGGTTCCTCTGGCTTCTGAACCGTAGGCACAGCCCATAAGCGCTTCATGGTTCTCGTAGATGGCAGCCGCCTCAGCAAGCATTCCGCCCGCTGACACAATTCCCTGACCGCCTACTCCGGCGATAATGATTTCTTTCTTTGCCATCTACCTTGTCCCCCTTTGTGCAACTTTTCTCAGCTCTTCATATTTCGTGCAATAATCCAAAATCCCATCGATTTCCACAAGTTTCCCGGTTGCCAGCTTCCCGTATTTTTCTTCAGCTGTCATGCTGTTGCCTTTCGTCACGGGGTAAGTAACCTCTCTCAGCGCCTTGATCATATCCGAGGGACGGGTATAGGCATTATTTTTTCCGAAATGAGTGGGGCAGGGAGATAATATTTCAATAAAGGAAAAGCCTTTATGGCGGACGCCTTCCACAATATATTTTTTAGCCTGCAGAACATTGTCGCAGGTCGTCCTGGCAATATACGTTCCTCCGGCTGCCTCCACCAGTTTGCAGACATCAAGCCCTCTTTCAATATGCCCGAAAACAGAGGTTGCGGTTATACTTCCCTCCGGTGTAGTAGAGGAGTATTGTCCGCCTGTTGTGCCGTAATTATAGTTATTGGCCATAATGACCGTTATATCTATGTTCCTTCGGGCTGCATGAATAAGATGATTACCGCCAATGGTAGCACCGTCGCCGTCTCCGCAGGCTGCAATAACCGTTAAATCCGGGTTGGCAGCTTTAATGCCGGTTGCAAAGGCAAGAGCACGTCCGTGTGTCCCGTGGAAAGAATTGCAGTTGAGATAACTGTCAAGTCTGGCCCAGCAGCCTATTCCAGACACAGCTACCAGATTATGTGGGTCGATCTGAAGTTCGTCAAGTGCCCGCGCAACCGCTCCCATGGCCATGCCGTGACCGCATCCGGAACACATCTTATGAGGAAACCGATCCGTATACAAAAAATCAAGGTGGCTCATTTGCTTACCTCCTCCACGGCCTTCAAAATCTGCTGCGGCGTTATGATTTCGGTATCAATACGGTTTACCGGTATAACCGGAATCCCGCTGTTGTTTACGCGGCAGATTTCTTTGACATATTGTCCCTGATTCATTTCCGGAACAACTATAGCTTTTGCAGTTTCGCAGATTTTGGATATTATCTCGTCCGGAAAGGGCCAAACTGTTATCATCTGCAGTACACCAATTTTGATACCGCAGCTTCTTCCGATTTCCATTGCTCCCAAAGCAGATCTGACAGAACAGCCATATGCAATCACAACGTACTCCGCATCCTCCATGCAAAATTCCTGCACATGTACGATGTCATCGAGATTTTTGCTTATCTTCTCCATATAATGGTTCAGAAAGCGGATTGTATTCTCGGTCTTTCCGCAGGGCTCTCCCACCGCGTCATGAGTTGAAGAAGTAAAGCGGGTCAAATAGTTCTTGTCGCCGATATCGGCCAGTTCAGCCACACCATCTTCATATTTTTCGAAGCCATGAGGACGATAATCCGCCTGAGAACAATGGGGTCTTCTTCTTTCAAAGATTTGCTCTGCCCTGGGCTCCCAAGCAACAAAACGCTCTCTTAAGTGAGCAATATACTTATCCGCAAGAACGATTACCGGCGTGCGGTACTTTTCTGCCAGATTAAAAGCTTCTATCATAAAATCATAGCATTCCTGCACACTTGAAGGTGAGATTACAATATGTTCACTGTCGCCATGGGTGCCGTATTTTGCCTGCATAACGTCACCCTGCGCAGCCTTTGTTGCCAGACCGGTACTCGGGCCGGAACGCTGTACATCAACGATGACGCAGGGAATCTCCGCATTGATTGCGACGCCAAGATTCTCCTGCATAAGAGAAAAGCCCGGTCCGCTGGTAGCTGTAAAAGCTTTTTTCCCTGTAGTGGATGCCCCAATAACTGCTGCGATACTTCCGATTTCGTCTTCCATCTGTATGTAGGTGCCTCCGACCTGAGGCAGACGAACCGATGAAATCTCCGCAATTTCCGTTGAAGGCGTTATCGGATATCCTGCAAAGAATCTGGCCCCGGCAGCAATTGCCCCTTCGGCAATCGCCCTGTTTCCCATATCAAAATATACCTTTGCCTCTGTCAATGGGTTCACCTCTCATTCCTTTACAAGACCTATGGCAAAATCGGGACATCTTAGCTCACACTGGCCGCAGCCAATGCAGTCCTCCACTCTTGCCGGGACAGGCTTTGCTCCGAGATGCGCATGGTCAAATACCTTTTTGGGGCAAAAATCCACGCAGATACCGCAGCCCTTGCACCACTTAGTATTAATAACAATCTGTTTCATTCCTTGAGCCAATACCTCCTAACTTTTTAGAGAGTTATTTTTATGTTACACCCTATTGCGAAGAACAAAGTCTGCACACTTCTGTTCCCCCTTCTGCCGTTTTGATGGAAAAGGATATCGCTTTTTCGTCGTATTACTGCAAATAGATAATAACATTTTTTGTTTTTATGGTCAATTATTTTTTACTATTAAATTAAGATATTTTTAAATTTTTGTCAATTTGATAAACGTTGTTAGTAAAATTTATTTGATTTGTCCAACAGGACTTTTCTTGCCCTGCATTATTGTGTGAAAACATTCGAGATTCGAATAAAATAACTGTTCCGCTACCGATATTTTTTATCCGAAAAACCTGTTTTCCGGTGTGTTGACAAGTGAAGAAGAAAATTGATATAATATTCAATAAACTTTATATGCTTTTTAGAATTTCTGAAACAGGAGAATAAAATATGGCCAACCGAGACAAAGCAGCTTCGGAGCAACAAACTTTATCGAGAACTTTAGCTTTCCTGTCATCCATTGCAACATCCTGTGTTTCTCTGTCAGTAACTGAGATTGCAGACGAACTTAAAGTGAGTAAACCCACTGCTTATGCAATTGTCAATTCCCTGGTTTCGCAGGGATATCTGGAAAAAGATTCGGACAGCGGAAAATATCATATCGGGTATTGTTTTTATGCAATGGGGCAAAGTTATCCACGTATGTATCCTTTTCTCATCTATGCAGAGAGTTACGCTCTCGAATTGTTCGAGAACATGAAGCTGAGAATAAATCTTTGCGTATATAAACCCCCTATGACATCTCTCGTCATTGCCTCAAAAGATACCAGTTTGGTTCCCAGGCGAAGCGGGGGTTATATGCTTCCCGCTCATCTGAGCGCGTCAGGGAAAGTTATGCTTGCCTCTCTGCCGAAAGAAAAATCCCGCGAGCTTATTATGGCAGCTGACCTTTATCCCCTCACTCCCCGGACAATAACGGATCATGAAGAGCTGCTGCGGCAGCTTGCAGACATTCGGGAACAGGGCTTTGCCACAGACGAGGAAGAGTTTGTCTCGGGGCGTGTTTGCGTTGCAGCGCCGATATACGATGCTTCCGGATCCTTGGCATGCACAATCAGTGTTGCTCAATGTCCGGTAAAGCGATTTGTTGAGCAGCGGGACTATATCATCAAAGAGGTCAAAAATACCGCGCTTCAGATATCCCTGGAAATGGGATACCCCAAGAACCGAATATTGAAGTCACAGCTCTAAAAATCCCTCATATCCAGCCGAATCAAATGGATATGAGGGATTGTGTTTATTTCAGGATAATCAGGGCATCACCTGCGCGAACGCCATTTTTAAAGGAGAACAAAGGATTGATATCAATCTCTTTTATGATATCCTCCATCTCTACTGCCAGTCTTGAGACGTTCATCAAGACATCATATATCGCTTCTTTATCACAGGGTGGTTTCCCGCGAATTCCTGAAAGAACCCGGGAGCCTTTCAGCTCGGCAACCATTTCCTTCGCATCGTCAATACACAGCGGAGCGACGCGAAGAGAAATCTCCTTGAGCACTTCAACAAATATTCCCCCTATGCCAAAGGCGACAGTAGGTCCAAACACCGGATCCTGCTGGCAGCCGATTAGCAGTTCCGCTTCTGCTTTTTCCATTTTTTCAATCAGAATGCCGTTTATGGGTGGAAGCTCTGTAAATGACGATTTGATATGCTCCATGATCGTGCTATATCCGGCTCGAACCTCCTCGGCGTCTTTCAGATTGAGCAATACCCCTCCAACATCCGATTTATGAAGAATATGGGGAGAGTCAATCTTCATGACGACAGGATATCCGAGCTTTTCCGCAATGGCAACCGCTTCGTCCGGATTAGCGGCCAGTTCTCCTTCCACTAAGGGAATACCAAAGGCTTTCAGCACCTTGCGTGATTCATACTCTGAAAGTCCTGTGCCCAGCTTTCTCCTTTCAGAGAGCCAGGCTTTTATGCCTTCAACTTCAGCCATGTCAATCGGCTGATCCTTATACGCTTCCGCTTTTTCTCTGGCATGATATGCTTTCTGGCCGACGAGATACTGACGGTAAGCTCCCAGTGATTTTACTGCTCGGATCGGCTCGTCAAAAACGGCAATCCCATGCTCACGCATCACTCGTTTGGCGTCTTCAGGGCCGGCCATCCAAGTAACAATAAGCGGTTTTTCGTATTTTTCCGCCACTTCTATAAACTGTTTTGCAATCCGTTCCCCTGAGCTGGCATAAAGTGCCAGATACATCATGACCACATCGACATTTTCATCCTCCATGCAGTATGACAGGGGCGCAACAAGGCCATTTTCCGCAGTTATAGTCTGTGCCGTCACGTCAATCGGATTACTGGCAGAGCCAAAGGCTGGTATCACACTTTTGATCTTTTCTTTGGTTTCCTGCGAAAGCGAGGCTATTTTTAGTCCGCATTCGTCGCATTTATCTGCGTGCAAAACGCCGACTCCACCTGAAACCGTTACAACCGCGACACGCCCTTCGCCGATATTCTTGCCTATGGTGCAGAAAGACGAGTAGTCCAGTAATTCATACACATCATTTGCCGGAATAACATTTTTCTGTTTAAAGACTGCCTTGTATACTGCTGCGTTTCCTGCCAAAGCGCCGGTATGGGAAGATGCCGCTTTTGAGCCTAACTCAGTTTTTCCAACCTTCAGCAGCACGACCGGCGTATCATTCTTCTGGCACTCTTCAAGTCCGGCAATAAACTTTTTTCCGTCCCTTGCATCCTCCATATACCCGGCAATCGATTTGACCTCGTCCTTTGCGGGCAAGTGCATCAAGCAATCATTAAACTGCAGATCTGCTTCATTGCCGGTCGTAAACAAGTAAGAAAAATTAATGCCCATAGTGCGCGCCAGACCATATAAATGCGAGCCAAAAGCGCCGCTCTGTGATACAATAGCTATGTCACCGACTTTTTCCGCTTTTTTTAACATTGTTACTGAGAAAGTCAACGGAATATTCTCCATAAAATTGACTACACCCAAACAATTCGGCCCGATCAGTCTCATTCCATGTCCTTTGGCATAACGCGCAACTTCATCCTGCATTGCTTTTCCTTCAGCGCCCAGTTCTCCAAATCCTGAGGACATAACCACGCCAAGTTTCACGCCGGCAGAAGCACAGTCTTTGACTGCGTCCAGTATCATTTCCGCTTTTACAAGTATAATCGCCGCGTCAACCCGTTTCCCTATATCCGCCGCCTTAGCATAACAAGGCAGGCCCTGAAGCGTCTCATATTTTGGGTTAATCGGATAGATTCCGTGAGGATAACCCTGCTCAATCAGGTTGCATACCGGTCTTCCACCCAATTTTGTCGGATTATTTGACGCTCCATATATTGCAATACCTATCGGACTGAACAAACTGTCCCATTGACTGTTATCCATTTCAACACTCCTTTTCTGAGGCAGTGTATATGCATCCCCACTCAGCTTTGTGCAGAAGCCAGGGTTTTGCGCTGTAACCCCAGTAAAACAAGATAAAATGCAGCAAAGATCCGACGAATGACGAATTCTTGTAATTATAATAAAATATTTTTTATTTTTTGTCAAATATTTTTTAATATATTTTAAGCATTTTAAGCATTTTCTAATAGGGTTCTATAATAAATGTTGGGGTAGCGAAGCCGAAAGGCAGAGCTACACCCAAC
>CAZESU010000060.1:0-11960 GCA_964515275.1 uncultured Oscillospiraceae bacterium | reverse complement strand
TGGGGCGTTGCCCGCTATGAAACCGCCGAACACCGCTTTGGCGCAGAGTTTACGGAAAAGGTATATCGCTGTGCGCCGGGGGAATCCAGAGAGAAGATTCTACAACACCTGTCCGGCGTTCTGGACGGCGCAGACAAAACGCAGATACAAAAGCTGATTGAATTGTAGTGTACAGGCGTTTACCAACCGGAAAAAAGGAAGAACAGGGAGACGCACGAATTTGGTGCCAAATATTAGCCGCTTCAGAAAATCAGACTGATTTCAAACAAGGTCTGTTACGGCCCATACCCGGAGCCGGAGAACGAGGTGGAACAGCACTTGACAATAACCGCTGATGGCTAGGCATTGAACTTTTGCGGATCTGTTAAAAGAAAAATAGCACCTTTGGGCGGTTCTTTTTATCTTTATCTGTGGTATATCCGTTTTACCTCGTCAGTCTCTTCTCCGTCGGCATTTCGGAGAATGAGTATGGGCTCAATCTTCATTCCGGGATTACCGCCTCGCCTGCTTTCGATGAGTACAAGGTTTGGCGCAAGCTCCGCCCGGTGGCATACGAGCCGCAGGCGCTTGGGCTCAAGACCGTGTCGGCTCATGCAGCAGAGAGCCTCGGACAGCCTCTCGGGCTTGTGAACCATGTAAAAGCTCCCACCGGTACGGCAGAGAAAAGCAGCGGCAGCGCATATATCCTCCATCGTGCAGTTTACCTCGCCTCTTGCTGCGGCTTTGCCCTTATCCGGGGAGAGAGCACCGCTGCCCAGCGGGAAGTAGGGAGGGTTTGACACCACAAGGTCAAAGCTGCTGGAGGGAAATAGCTGCCGGTGCTGCCGTATATCCCCGGTAACAATGCGGCTGCGGGAAGCGAGACCGTTGATCTCCATATTCTCCTCTGCCAGCGCCGCCGCTTCCGGCAGAAGTTCCAGACCGGTCATATGGAGCTTTGAACTCCGACACAAAAGCAGCAGTCCGATGGCTCCTGAGGCGCAGCCCAGGTCAATACCTTTGACAGCAGAGGCTGTATTCACAAAATCTGCAAGCAGCACGCAGTCGGTGCCGAGACGAAAATGCTCCGCCTGGCAGAAAAGCGGGCCTCCGTTCCATAGGGATTCAAAGCAGCTCATCTTTCACCTTCAAAATAATAGAGAATAAAAATAGATCAAGGGGCGAATCAATCGCCCCTTGATCTATGTAGTGGATTACTCCTGTACGATTGCTTCTGCAGGGCACTGGGCTGCGCAAGCGCCGCACTCAAGGCACTTCTCAGCGTCGATCTCGTAGTGAAGATCGCCCATGTCAATTGCTTCTGCGGGGCACTGAGCTGCGCAGGAACCGCAGGACAGGCACTCATCGGTAATAACAAAAGCCATAATGTTACCTCCGTATGTTATTTGACCCATCGGTCATGTTACGCTAATTGTAACACATATCCTGCAAAAATCAATTGAAATTTTTTTGAACGAATATAAATCCATGGAAATCTGGCGATAATTTTCAAAACCGCTCCGGGCTTTCGCCCTAATTGGCGGCAAAGATGGGCGATAATTGGTAAAGAGCCTTACAAGGGGGTATACAATGAAGAGCAACGAGAAATTTACTCAGCGGGCTGAGGACGCAATTGAGAAGGCACGGGAAGCGGCGGGCGAGCTGGGCCACAGCTATGTGGGCACAGAGCATTTGCTGCTTGGCATCATCTTGGAAAATGACGGCCTTGGGGCGAGGATACTGAAGCAGAGGGGTGTGGAAGCAAGGAACCTGCGGAATGCCATCTGTCGCTCAGTGGGAACAGGTGTTCCCTGCGCTCCCGAACAGGGACTTACCGTCAGAGCCAGGCTGGCAGTGGAAAAGGCTGCGGAGGAGGCCCTTCAGCTGAGACAGGGATATATCGGCACAGAGCTTTTGCTTCTGGGTATCCTGCGGCAAAGCGAATGCGGGGGCGTGACGGCCCTTACAGAGCTGGGCGTTGATATAAACGATGTATACACCGATATTATGGCTGTTTTCGGAAACCCGGGATACAACGGCAAGGCACAGACCGGCACCCTGAGAAGTACTGTGCGTCGAGCCGACACAAAGGTGCTGGATCAGTACAGCCGGGACCTTACGGAGCTTGCCGCCGAGGGCAAGATTGACCCGGTGGTGGGCCGTGGAGATGAGATACGCCGGGCTGTGCAGATTCTGTCCCGCCGTACGAAAAATAACCCCGTGCTGGTAGGGGAGCCGGGCGTGGGCAAGACTGCAGTGGCGGAAGGGCTCGCCATGCAGGTGGCGCAGGGAAAGACTACGGCAGAGCTTGCAAACAAGCGCATCGTCTCCCTGGATATACCCGCCATGCTGGCGGGCACCAAATACCGGGGAGACTTTGAGGAGCGGGTGAAATCCGTCCTTAAGGATGTACGCCGGGCAGGTGATGTTATTCTCTTCATCGATGAGCTCCACACTATAATCGGCGCCGGCAGCGCAGAAGGGGCCATAGACGCGGCAAATATTCTCAAGCCCGCTTTGGGCCGCGGAGAGGTGCAGATTATCGGTGCCACCACGCCGGAGGAATACCGCCGCCATATTGAAAAAGATGCGGCGCTGGAGCGCAGATTCCAGCCGGTAAAGGTGGAGGAGCCCTCAAGGGAGCAGACCATGGACATGCTGCAAAGCCTGAGAGGAGCATTGGAAAAGCACCATAATGTAAAAATATCAGATGATGCCCTGACTGCGGCCTATGAGTTGTCTGTCCGATATATAAACGACCGATTTCTGCCGGATAAAGCCATTGACCTGCTGGACGAGGCCGCGGCGGCTGCCCATGTGGAGGCCGGCACGAAAAGCAGAACTGCCCGGATTGTGGATTCGGCGGCAATTGCTCAGGTGGTGTCGCTTTGGACGAACATCCCCGTCACCGGCCTTGATGAAGATGAGACAGAGCGGCTGAAAAACCTGGAAGCTCTGCTGAAAGAGCGGATCATCGGTCAGGATGAGGCGGTAACTGCGGTGGCCAAGGCCGTGCGCCGCAGCCGGGTCGGGCTGAAAGACCCGAACCGCCCGGTGGGCAGCTTTCTCTTCCTTGGGCCTACCGGCGTGGGAAAGACCGAGCTTTGCCGCGCTCTTGCCGCCACGGTTTACGGGGACGAGGGGGCCATGATACGCCTTGACATGTCCGAATATATGGAAAAGCACAGCGTCAGCCGCCTGATCGGTTCTCCTCCCGGCTATGTGGGGTATGAGGACGGCGGGCAGCTCACGGAACGGGTGCGGCGCAAGCCCTGGTCAGTGGTGCTGTTTGACGAGATCGAAAAAGCCCATGAGGATGTGAGGGGCATACTGCTCCAGATCATGGATGACGGGCATCTTACCGATTCCGCAGGACGCAAGGTGGATTTTAGAAATACCGTCATCGTTATGACCTCCAATGTGGGGGCAAAGGCCATAACCGACGGGCGGCAGCCTTTGGGTTTCGCGGGGGTCGAAAATGGGAAAGAGGCGGATATGCGCCGTCAGGTAATGGAGGAACTGAGAGAGACGTTCCGCCCCGAATTTCTCAACAGAATCGATGAGACCATTGTTTTCCACCGGCTCAGTCTGGAAAATATGGTGGAGATAACCCGGAATATGCTCACGCAGGTAAAGGCACGCTTTCAGGAGTTGGGACTGGAGCTTCAGGCGCCGGAGGACACGGTAAAATGGCTTGCCCAGGCCGGCTCAGATGATAAATTCGGCGCCCGCCCTCTGCGTCGTGTGGTGCAGCAGAGCATAGAGGACGCGGCAGCGGAGATGCTGCTGGACGGCACCGCAAACGCCGGCGACAGCCTGACAGCCCTTGTGCGGGATGGAAAAGTGGAATTGTCGCGTCAGGAGTGACTTCGCAGCTTTCGCAAGCGGACCCGATACAAAAGCTCTCTTCTTTCGAGGAGGGCTTTTGTTACATATGTTAACTTTTATTAAATTAATTTAAGCAATTCACTTGACATAACACCGGATGCAGGGTAAAATAACATGAATAATATTTTAATGGAGCCTGGGGAAGCTCCGGCTGAATATTACTTTTCAATTACGACGGGTTCGTTTTATGGCCCGTCTTGCTTTAGATCAAAATTTAAGCAGCAGGATTTGAACCACCGCAAAATTCTTAAAGAATGGAGGTGTGTTTACTTACTATGCCCTGGTATTTTTGGATCATTATCGCGGCTGTTATGGTCGCAGTTGCAGCAGCCTGCTTCACGCTTGGAATTTATTACCGCAAGAAAATTGCGGAGAGAGAGATAACCAGTGCCGAAGAAGAGGCAAAGCGCATTATAAATGAGTCAATAAAAAGCGCTGAGAGCAAGAAGAGAGAGGCTCTCGTAGAGGCAAAGGAAGAAATACACAAAAGCCGCTCTGAATATGAGCGGGAAGTAAAGGAACGCCGCGCGGATCTGCAGAAGCAGGAACGCCGTCTTCAGCAGAAGGAAGAAAACCTTGACCGGAAGATTGATTCCGTCGAGAAGAAAAGCGATACCCTGAACAACAAGATCGCTGCTGTGGAAGCACAGCAGAAGGAAGTATCATTGGTCAAAAAGAGCCAGCTTGAAATGCTGGAAAAGATTTCCGGCTTCTCCGTGGAGGAGGCCAAGGCCTACCTGATCAACAACATCCGTGACGATGTGACCCACGAGATGGCCATGAAGGTCAAGGAGATCGAGAACCAGTACAAGGAAGAGGCTGATGAGCGGGCGAGAGAGATTATCGCCACGGCCATCCAGCGCTGCGCCGCAGACCATGCAAGTGAGATAACCGTCTCTGTCGTACCCCTCCCCAACGACGAGATGAAGGGCCGCATTATCGGCCGCGAGGGCCGCAACATCCGCAGCATCGAAACCCTCACCGGCTGCGACCTGATTATCGACGACACACCCGAGACCATCACCGTCTCCAGCTTTGACCCTGTCCGCCGCGAGGTGGCCCGTATCGCGCTGGAGAAGCTCATCCAGGACGGACGCATCCACCCTGCCCGCATCGAGGAAATGGTAGCCAAGGCCCAGAAAGAGGTCAACGCCACCATCAAGGCCGAGGGCGAGCGCGCCGTGTTTGAGACCAATATTCACGGTCTGAATCCGGAGATCATCAAGCTCCTGGGCCGCATGAAGTACCGTACCAGCTACGGTCAGAATGTTCTGAATCACTCCATCGAGGTCTCCCACATCGCAGGCCTTCTGGCCGCAGAGCTGGGCGTGGATGTGAACACCGCCAAGCGCGCAGGCTTGCTCCACGACCTTGGCAAAGCCATCGACCACGAGGTGGAGGGCAACCATGTCACCATCGGCGTTGACCTTGCCCGCAAGTATAAGGAGTCTGAGGCTGTTATCCACGCCATTGAGGCGCACCACGGTGACGTAGAACCCCACACGGTGGAAGCCTGCCTGGTCCAGGCGGCGGATGCCATCTCCGCTTCCCGTCCCGGTGCAAGACGCGAGAACATCGAAAACTATGTCAAGCGCCTTGAAAAGCTGGAGGAAGTGTCCAAGAGTTTCCCCGGTATCGCAAGCTCCTATGCCATTCAGGCCGGACGCGAGATCCGCATTATGGTCAAACCCGAGGATGTCAGCGAGGATCAGATGGTTCTGCTGGCCCGGGATATCGCAAAGAAGATAGAGGAAGAGCTGACCTATCCCGGTCAGATCAAGGTTCACCTTCTCCGCGAGACCAAGGCTGTGGACTACGCAAAGTAAAATCTGTAAAAACTCTATACGCAGCATGAAAAAACCATGCTGCGTATTTTTTTATTATAGGAAAGAGCCTGCATCGAATAACGCAGGCTCCTTTGTTTCATGTAAGCTCTTTATCCGCTCCGTCGGGGCCGAGGATTTTTGCCATGACCTTATACAGAGGTTTGTACAAAGTCAAGGTGAACACGAAGTTCCCGGCGCAGTGCACCAGATCAAAGGTGATGCCGCTGACCCAGTAAGACAAGGCCATCTCCCAGCCGCCGATGAAGAGGTAGGGGATGGAGCACAGGGCTCCGAAGCAAAGCCCGAAGATCCCGGCCACCACGGCCCAGATCAGGGCAGAGTCATTTTTTCGCATGAGTACCGCAACAATGGCCAGAATGGGCCACAGATACCAGTAACAGAACCACCACATGCCAAAGCCAAAAACCAGTCCCTCCAACATGATGTACACCGCCACGGAGTACAGCACCCGCCAGCCAAAGAATACGGCGGTGAGGATGATGATCAGGGAGTTCATGTTCACATTGGGCAGGGCCACCAGCGCCATTTTCAAGGCGAAGATCAGCGCCCCCATAAGAGAGAGGACGCTGATTTCCTTTGCACTCAGCTTACCAGCCGACGGTGAGGGTGATCTCATACTGCTCGCCGTCTGCGATGGGCGTGGTGTCCACACCGGTCATCAGCATTTCGCCGCCCTTGGTGAAGCACCACCACTGCTGCTGGCTGTCGTCGGCGGTTTCACCGTCCACGGTCGTTACGTAGAGACCGTATTCACTCTCGCTGCCCTGGATCAGCTGTTCCTGCTCCAGCGCGCCCCGCAGATACTCCGCGTCTGTGCTGATGGTAAAGTCTTTCTGCGTTCCGTCGCCATGGATGACTTCCACGAGGATGGTCTTGCCGCCCTGAACGGAGTCAGGCTTGAGGCAGACATAGGCAACGATAGCTGCCGCGACCAATACAAGCAAGGCGACCACGGCAATGATTTTCTTTGTGTTTTTGGACATAAAAATACTCTCCTTTCTTTTTTTGACGGAAATCGCACAAAGAAAAAGAGAGAACGGGCGCAGGAATTTGGCGCACGCTTTACAATTTGACCGGGTGACGCGGTTCTTTGTACGACACAGCGGGTATTCCCGCTGCACGGGCAGGTTTTCTGACTTCGGGGACAGATGTCCCGCTTCACAGTGACGGCCTCGCGTGGGATTTTCACCCACATTCCCCTGTAAACTATCGCAAAGGATAGATCCCGATCCGTTTTGCTTGCGCAGAGAGTATATCATGCTTCTCTTTATTATGCAAGAAAAAAGCCCCCTTGAAGGGAGCTTTTTGTGCTTTATACTGATATCTGATAGAAATCTCGGAATCTTTCCGGCAGAATTTGCGCCATACTTCGTTGAGGCCCTTGACCATATATATCCAATTATGCTCTGCGGTCTTCGCCTCGTCTGGCGCGAATTCTGCTTGCAAATCTTTATCGACCTTTCTATCAGATATCAGTATTATCTGTTTGATAAGTCTGCGCAGACGGTAAGATACATGCGGTAGACAATGAAGGCCATCAGAAGGACCACTACTGACATGGATCCATAGCAGAACAGATACCAGTTGCCGTGGCGCTGGATCAGATATTCCAGCACGCCGGTGCCGGCTACAGTCAGGAAAAAACCCACCCACATGATCCAGTGATATATCTGCCTGCCGTTGGCTTTAACAGAGCGGATGCTGTAAAAGATCAGTATGCCCAGAATGATCAGCGCGCACAGAATCTGCGTCAGGCTGATAAAACCGTTGAAGGGCAGATAGCTTGAGTCGTAGCGGGTACTGTCCAGTACAAGCTCCACTGCATCGTAAAGCAGCAGGAACAGGAGAGCCACATTGCCGTCTCGGGAATAGTCGTTTTTCATGGGATATCTGCGGCGGCGGTAGAAAAAGCGCAGCAGCAGCCAGAACACCAACAGCATGATCAGGAACTCGATGAAGAAGGTGGCAAAGCGGTATTCCGTGCCGCCCGAGGCAGTGGGGATACCGGAGGAGAGCGGCAAGTGCTGGAACAGGGGATTTGTGACCACAATCTTGCTGCGGCAGGAGGTGTTGAACAGGGCGCTGAGCCGGATAAAGGCAATGCACAGCGCAGCTCCGGGCGCGAGACAGTCAAACAGCCGGGCCAGATTTTGTGTAAATCCCAGTTTCTTTACGATCAGCGCCGCGAGGAAGGTGCCAATGATAGCCCCGTGAAGGAAATAGTCGCCTTGAGAATAGTCGGTCATGGCGCTCCAGAAATCGGCGTACTGTTCTATATGGCAGTACCAGTGAATAAGGCGGGCAAACAGCACGGAGAACAGCAGCGCCAAAGGCAGCAGCAGCCACAGAGCGGAACCCCGCCCGCCGTGGGAGGTGTAGAGCGCGTAGGTCAGAGCAAAGCAGGCCGCGATGCCCAGAACGATAATCACAGAGCTCCAATATATAAATATATTTCCGACGCAGATAGCGATCTGATTCATGAGGACGCCCCCTCTCCCGGAAGTGCAGTTGCAAAGTAAATGATATCGCTCATGGTGCGTTCAGAGTCCCAGTCCACCCGGTTAACCGTATCGCCCTGCATGACGATGGCGGCGGTCTGACCGCCGTCCAGAGCATATGCGTTGTAGCAATTCTTGCTGTACATGTACTCTGCTGCCTGATTGACAGTTGCCACGTTCTTGTGAGTGCCTTCGGTGTTGACGGTCATAAGAATATAATGGAGCGTATCCACCTGACCGATGCAGGAACGGGAATATTTTTTCTCAATCTCGCCGATGGGATAGCTGTATATGGTCTGCAGTTCGCCGTTTTCCACCAGAATAGGCCCAAAGGCCACAGAGAAGGTTATGTCATTATCCTGAATGAATTGCAAAGCCTCTGCTTCCTCCGAAACTTCACCCATGTGCAGGAACATCATATCCCCGGATGCAGTGAAGAAGCAGGAATCTACATTTTTGGGTGCAAAGCGATACAGTTGCCGCTGATAGACGGTGATGCCGAGCTGACGGAAAGCATAGAAATCGCCGTTTATGGCAATTACCGCATTTGCATTCTCCGCCATATCGGAGGGGTACATGTAGGCGCTGGAGCCATAGGTGTTGTCAGACAGAGCACGGCGAAGCTGGGAGCCATGGGCGATTTTCACCTCGGCAAAGGTACAGACGGAGTTGTTGATAACTTCCTTCCAGGCGATGACAAGGATGGTATCGTCACAGTAGTATTGTATCTCCGAGTTTTCCAGCAATTCCAGACCCGGGTTCCAGGACAGAGTCTGCCCGTCCAGGAGCTCTGCCGCCGAGTCCACCACAGCCTGTACTACCATCGGGTCGCTGGTAGAGCCGAATTTTGAGGGGTCGGGCTCGGGGGCCACAAGGTCGCTTTCGGGGATGGTGTATATCTTCTTAATATAGGCCACGTTTTCCAGCGCGTCGCTGGCGGCGTTATTTATAAACACGTCCAGTTTTCCCACAAGGTCAAGGCGGGTCTCTGTGGAACTGCCGGTTGCTGTGCCGGTGCCCGGATGGACGTTGACGCCCACCCACGCCAGTACAAGTATGGCGATTATCATCAGAATCACAAGGCTCGGAGAGAAAACGGGGCGGGACGCCACGGCCTGAGCTTCCGCCCGGGGCTTTTTTGCAGATGGCGGAGTGACAGGCACCCGGTGCCGTTCAGGCTGAGGAGCGGGCTTTTTTTGGCGAACCTGGCGTGTCGGCTCCGCGTGAGCGGCGTGCTCCTGCCGTGCAGCTTCTGTGCGCCGGGGAGAGGCCGCCTCCGTAGACGGTTCGTTGTTTTGCTGCTCTGAGAATTCCCTGAGGATGGCGTCAATGTCAGCGTCGCTTATTCTGTTGCTCATATAGACGCCTCCTTTCAGTAAGCCGCACCGCCGCAGATGGCGTTGAGCATAAGATTGCTGGTAACGATGCGCCAGCCATCATCGGTGTATGTCAGCGTAAGCTCCAGTCCGGTGGTGGTATAGTAATCCTGAACATGCCCCAGCAGGGAGGAGACGGCGTTTGCATAGGCGGCGTCCGTCACGTTGGGCAGGTAATTATTGTCCTCGTCATAAAGCTCATCTTTGGGCAGAGTCTGCACCAGCTGGTTCAGGGCCGTGTCGGTGGCATCCTTAAGGTCCGCCTCAAGGGCCGTGATGTCCAGATGCTGGAACAGTACCTGCTGGCTGGCATTGAGCCCACTCTTGCTGCATTCGCCATAGAGCTTATAGGAATAGCTCTGCCGCAGGGCCTGATAGATCTGCTGTCCGACCTCTTTTTCAGGGATGTTCTCAAGACCCAGACTGGTGTAATCGCTGAGATAGGAATAAGCTTCGTTGTAGTCACCGATGGAAAGAGCGTCAAAGAAGCCGGTAACGGCCTCCTGCGGGTCGCCCGCAGGGGCAGTGATAAGCGTGCCGAGGTTTGGCGCAAAGACTGCGAGGATTAGCGCCGCTCCGCCCAGAATCAGGGCGGCAATAGCCCAGGGAAGGTTCAACTTCCCTTTTTTAGCACAGCGCAGTATGGCGATAAGAGCAATCGCCATGAGCACGATAATAAGAGCTAACGAGATCAGCATGCCTGCGCTTCCTCCTTCGTCCGCAAGAATGATGGATGTGGGGCCGTCAGCGCCGCCGATCACTCCAGCGCTGAACTCGGACGACGCCGTCTGCTCCGTTGAAGTACTCTCAAGGGACTGTATGGCTGCTTCCTCTGCCTGCTGTGACTCCTGCTCATGGCGCAGAGCCGTGTGATACTGGGTATAGTCACACATGAGAGTGCAGAAATCGGCCATGGTCACGTAAGGGTCTTTTATGGTGTCTGTAAAGAGAACGATGAGTATCGGGTCTTCGGTGTAGCAGATGGCACAGTCGTTCATATACAGGTGCCAGTCCTCCACCAGATAGCCGTATTTGTGAGCAATCTCAAATTCCTGCTCATGGAAGTTGAAATAATTTTCCGGCTCTGCTCTGAGCATGGTCTCAATAAGTCTGGGGAAGCTGTCCTGATTTTCGTACAGGGTACGCAGACAGTGTATCATCTGCTCACTGGTAAAGTAGTTGTTTTTCCAGTACATTTCGTCCGCTGTTTCCGGATCTACGCCCATGTAGGGGCAAATAAGCTCCCGGTATGTACGATAGCTGCCGGTGGCTTTCCACAGGTACTCCGCCATCTGGTTATCTGAATTGACGATGGACCATTCCAGCATGTTTGAATAGGCGATGCCGCTGATCTTGGTATCCCAGTCCATTTCCCCGTTGGCGATTTTTTCGGTGTAAAGCATGTTCAGCGGAACCTTAAACATACTGCCGGCTATCATGTACTCATCTCCGCGGTGATAATGCTCTTCGCCGGTGACGGTATTGTAGTAACCAAAAGCTACAAGATCGGGGTCCGTGCCATGCTCCTCCATAAAGGCGTCGACCACCTCTTCCCAGGTCTTGTCCTTAAACCTTTCGTCATCTGTATCGACAGCATATGCTGCGGGGAACAGGCTGCACAGAATACAGAGCACTGCCGCGAGGCAGAGCAGTTTTTTCATCAGCTTCATATCTTTTCCATCCTGCATATAGTAAAACACAATTATTTTACCATTATATAAAGTAATTTCAAGAGGCATTCTGACAAATAAGAAAAATTAAGGCCGACAGCTTTCCTGCAAAAAATACCCCAAATTGGGTATAACATATCTAAAGGGAGGGATCTGCTTTGAATATACCGAATCTGATAAGCGCCGGCAGGATATTTCTGGTGCCCGTGTTTGTGTCCTACTATCTTGACGGCAAAGTGACAGCCGCCATGGGCGTGATACTTCTTGCCGCAGCCTCTGACGTTCTGGATGGTGCCATTGCCCGCCGCTTCAACATGGTGACAAAGCTCGGAAAGGTGCTCGATCCTGTGGCGGACAAGCTGATGCAGGCAGCCATGATGCTGTGCGCGGCACTGAAAACCCCGGAGGTATGGCTCCTTTTGGGCCTTCATATACTGCGCGAGGTGGTTCTATCACTGACCGGGCTGCATGTTATGCTTGTCACCGGGCAGGTACACAGCGCCAAGTGGTACGGTAAGCTCTGTACAGTTCTGATTTATGTCACCATGATAGCCCTGCTGGCATTTCCCCAGCTTCCCGGGCATGTGGTTTCGGTACTGGTACTGTGCTGCATCGTACCGGTGTCTGCCTGCCTTGTGATGTATCTGGGAAATTTCCTGCAAATACTGCGGGAGTATGACGAGCGCAAAAACGCATAGTTAC
>CAZESU010000059.1:0-12095 GCA_964515275.1 uncultured Oscillospiraceae bacterium | reverse complement strand
CTGCTTGAACAATTTCCGCTCTTAATTCTTGTCTAACTTTTTGGGGTCACTTCAGGATGTCTTTCATCGTATCATTCCTTTCTGTTTTCGGTCGTCTCAAATCCGGCATCATATCCATTGACAAGAAGGCATTCTCCTGATAAACTACATGAACATAGTATTTAATAGGTAAATTTGTGTAAAGCTGATTATTAATACTGATTCTTGATTAAAAAGTTTAATCAAGAATCACGCGTGCTGTGCACGCTCAAATTGTGCCTACGGCACAATTTACGTCTCATAAAAACTTAACGCACTTCGTGCTATAAAACGGTTTTTAACCTTTTTCATAAGAACTGGTGTCAGAACAATGCAGTATATGCGGCGAACCTGTCTGATGACGGTTCTGCCTTTGTGATTGATCCGGAGACGATCGGAGCAGAGGCTGTATTTTATGATTACGACGCAGACGGCGTGACGGCGGCGTTCTTTGCGGTAAAGGCGTCCGACGGCGGCGTGCGTCTGGCACTCAACACCTGCCAGATCTGCAACATTTTATTCAGGACGGCGACTACTTCGTCTGCCAGAACTGCAAGAACCGCTTTTCCACCTCACAGGTTGGTTTCGTCAGCGGCGGCTGTAATCCTGTGCCCATTGATTTTCTGGAGGAAAACGCCGTCAGATTTACAAACTGGAAGAACTTTTAAAGCAGACGTACTCCGGGAAAGCTGAATATAAGAGACTGGAGGAAACCGATATGAGACTTGCAATGGCCCAGATGCGCATGTATTCAAATATAGAGGAGAATCTGCAAAGTTCCCTGCGCTTTATGGAGCAGGCAAAAGCGGAAGGTGCCGACCTGATATTCTTCCCGGAAGTGCAGCTTTCGCCCTTTTTTCCCCAGTATGAGAGCCGGGACGTGACCCCTTGGCTGTTGCATATGGATGCGCCGGAAATTCTCGCTCTTCGGGAAAAATGTCGGGAGCTGAGCCTTTTTGCAAGCCCCAACGTGTATCTGAATCTGGACGGCAGCCGTTTTGATTCTTCTCTGATGATAGACGGGGATGGCAACATCTTGGGCATTTCCAAAATGGTGCATATTGCGCAGGCAAAATATTTTTACGAGCAGGACTATTATACTCCCAGCCCGGACGGCTTCAAGGTTTACGATACGCCTTTTGGCAAAATCGGCATTGTCATCTGCTTTGACCGGCATCTGCCGGACGGCATCCGAAGCTGTGCAAGCCAAGGGGCGGAGCTGGTCATTATCCCCACTGCCAACATTGCGGGCGAGCCTATGGAGCTTTTTGAGTGGGAGATACGGGTACAGTCCTTCCAGAACACGGTGTTTACCGCCATGTGCAACCGTATCGGTCCGGAGGGCAACATTATTTTTGCCGGGGAGTCTCTGCTCGCAGCGCCAAACGGTGATCTGCTTTTCAAGGCAGGAGACCGGGAAGAGCTGATTGTTCTGGATGTGCCTTTAGAGGCGGCAGACCGGGAACGGGCAGTCCGCCCCTGGCTCAGTCTTTAATAAGGATATTGATAGAAGATGGCAAATAATAAAAGTGCGCTTATCGCCATGAGCGGCGGCGTGGACAGTTCCGTAGCCGCCTGGCTGATGCAGCAGCGGGGATTCCGCTGCGAGGGCACCACCATGCGGCTTTACCGGAACGAGGATATCGGGCGCAGTCAGTTTCACACCTGCTGCTCCCAGCGGGATATCAACGATGCCAGCGAGGTAGCCTTTCAGCTGGACATCCCCTATGAGGTTCTGGACTTCACCATGGGTTTCAAGAGCTGCGTGATTGAAAAATTTATACGGATATATGAGGCGGGCGGAACGCCGAACCCCTGTATTGACTGCAACCGATACATGAAGTTCGACAGTCTCCTCCGCTTTGCCCGGGAAAAGGGATTGGAATATATTGTGACCGGTCATTACGCCCGCATCGGGTACGATGAGGCATCTGGCCGGTATCTGCTGAAAAAGGCTCTGGATTTGAGCAAGGATCAGAGCTATGTGCTCTACATGCTGACCCAGGAGCAGCTTTCCCACACGCTGTTCCCTCTCGGCGAGATGACGAAAGCGCAAACCAGGGAAATTGCGGAGGCCCATGGCTTCTGCAACGCCCGCAAGCACGACAGCCAGGATATCTGTTTTGTGCCGGATGGCGACTATGTAAAATTTATGGAGCAGTACACCGGCAAGAAATATCCGGGAGGCCCGTTTCTGAATCTGGACGGGGCTGTCGTCGGGCAGCATCGGGGTGCCGTTCGCTATACCATAGGCCAGCGCAAGGGTCTGGGCCTTGCCATGAAGGAGCCGGTATACGTCTGTAAAAAGGACATGTCGGCAAATACGGTCTCCGTCGGGCCGGAGGACGCTCTGTACAGCAAAGTTTTGTTTGCAGAGGAGATGAACTGGATCTCTGTTCCGGAGCTCAGCGCCCCCATGCGCATAAAGGCAAAGACCCGTTACCGGCAGGCAGAACAGTGGGCCACCGTATACCCGGAGAGCCAGGGTCGGATCCGGCTGGAATTTGATGAGTCCCAACGGGCCGTTACCGTGGGACAGGCCCTTGTTCTGTACGACGGTGAGACGGTTGTGGGCGGCGGAACCATCTGCGAAGTGCCCTGAAAATATTGAAATGACTGGATGTGATCCTTTGGCGCAAAATTCCATTGGCTGCGGGCATGACTGCTGCGGAGCCTGCTGCGGCGGTTCCTGTACCGGCTGCGGCGGTGCGCTTCAGCTGACGCAGGGCGAGATTGATCTTCTGATGTGTTTCGCCCAGATTCCGTTTTTGCCTGTAGCGCGGCAGGCAGATTCCGGCCTGCCCGTCTGTCTGGAAAACGAGGTCAGCGGCCCGGAGACGGCTGAAATACTTCAGGCCCTTCAGCAGAAGGGTTTAATCCGCCTGGATTATGACCTGCCCCTTTTAAATTTTGATTATTCGGCATATGAGCACTATCCTGTCAGAGGCAGCATGGCTCTGACAGCAGCGGGACAGCGAATCATAGAGCAGCTTGAGATACAGGGAATAGAGGAATAAAAAACGATGTTGAACCAATTTTCAAGAACACAGCTTCTTTTTGGCGAAGAGGGCATGGAAAAGCTGTATCATGCCCGGGTTGCTGTGTTTGGGATAGGCGGTGTAGGCGGCTATACCGTGGAGGCTCTCGCCCGCAGCGGTGTGGGAACCCTTGATCTGATTGACGATGACCGGATATGTCTTACAAACCTGAACCGCCAGATATTTGCCACCCGCAAAACCGTGGGGCAATTTAAGGTGGATGTGGCTCAGCAGCGCATTTTGGAGATAAACCCAAAGGCTGTGGTCAACACCTATAAAACCTTCTACGCGCCACAGACGGCAGATCAGTTCGATTTCAGCCAATATGATTATGTAGTGGACGCCATCGACACCGTGACCGGAAAGCTGGAGCTGGTGGAACAGGCAGAAAAGGTGGGCGTTCCCATCATCAGCAGCATGGGCGCGGGGAACAAGGTAGACCCTACCGCCTTTCAGGTGGCGGACATATATGAGACCTCCGTATGCCCTCTTGCCCGAGTCATGCGGCGGGAACTGAAAAAGCGGGGTATCAAAAAGCTGAAGGTGGTCTATTCCAAAGAACCTGCCATGACGCCCATTGACGACATGTCCATCAGCTGCCGCACCCATTGCATCTGCCCGCCGGGAACCGCCCGGAAGTGCACCCAGCGGCGGCAGGTGCCGGGGAGCAACGCCTTTGTGCCCCCGGTCGTGGGGCTGATCATTGCGGGAGAAGTGGTAAAAGACCTGTGCGGATTTGGAGGCGAAACGTGATTTATCTGGATTACTCCGCCAACACGCCGGCGGATCCTGCTGTTCTGGAGGCTTTTATACAAACAGAGCAGACGTACATCGGCAACCCCAACTCCAACCACCCCGCCGGGCAGGCAGCGCGGAGGGAAATGGCCCGCGTGACTGATTCCATTGCAGCTCTTCTTGGCGTAAACCCCGCTGAGATGATCTATACCTCCGGGGCAAGCGAGTCCAACAACCTGGCGCTTAAGGGCATTGCCCAGTCCTCCCGTCATATCGGCAGGCACATCATCTCCACCGCACTGGAGCACTCCTCCGTGGGCGGTACCCTATCCGCTCTTCAGCGGCAGGACTATGAGATCGACCTGGTAGATATCCGCCGTGACGGCTGCATCGATCTGGAGCAGCTTCGGGAACTTTTGAGAAAAGATACGATCCTTGTATCTGTCTGCGCAGTGGACAGCGAACTTGGCACCGTACAGCCCATCCGCCAGATTGCTGAAATCCTAAAGGACTTCCCCAACTGCCGGCTCCATGTGGACGCCACGCAGGCAGTGGGAAAAACGGAGCTGGTGCTGGACGGTGTGGATACCATGAGCATCGCGCCCCACAAATTTTATGGTCTGAACGGCAGCGGGCTGCTGCTGAAACGGAAAGACCTGATTATCGAGCCCCAGATACATGGCGGAGCCAGCACCACCATCTACCGCAGCGGTACGCCTGCGCTGGCACTGGCGGTATCGGTGGAAAAGGCGCTGGAGCTTGCGCTTCACAATCAGGCGCCGCGGGTACAGTATGTGCGGGAATTGAACGAGCAGCTCAGGACCGCTCTGGGGAAATACCCCAAAGTGCGTATCAACAGTCCCGATGGCGCGGTGCCTCACATTCTCAATCTCAGCGTCACCGGCATCAAGGGCACCGTTTTCCAACGGGCCTTGGGCGAGCGCGGCGTATGCGTATCGGTCAAATCCGCCTGCTCTACAGACGGAACCCCCTCCAAGGCAGTATTTGCCGTCAGCCGGGACAGGAAAAACGCCCTCTCCTCCTGGCGTATCAGTCTCAGCCATCTGACCACAGAGGAGGAGCTTACCGCATTTCTCCAGGCCTTCGATGCCTGTTACAAGGAGTTGGTCACATGAATGAACCCTTAACCCCGAAACGGGATCTGGAAAGCTGCCAGCTTATAGAGCGCAGCATTATAAAAAAATTCAGAAAACAGCTGTGGCGGCCTTTTATCAATGCCGTGAGACAGTATGAGCTGATCAATGCCGGGGACAAAATTGCCGTCTGCATATCCGGCGGAAAAGACTCCATGCTGATGGCAAAGCTGATGCAGGAGCTTCAGCGCCACGGAGATGTACCTTTTGAGCTGGTTTTTCTTGTGATGGATCCGGGCTACAATGAGATCAACCGCCAGAAGGTCGAGAGCAACGCCAAACTGCTGAACATCCCCATCACCGTATTTGAAACGGACGTATTTGCCGTCGCCAACAGCAGCGAACAGTCGCCATGCTATCTGTGCGCCCGGATGCGCCGGGGCTATCTTTACAGCAAGGCAAAGGAGCTGGGATGCAACAAGATCGCTCTGGGTCATCACTTCAACGACGTTATAGAGACCACCGTAATGGGTATGTTTTACGGATCTCAGCTTCAGGCCATGCTGCCAAAGCTGCACAGTACAAATTTTGAGGGCATGGAATTGATTCGCCCCATGTACTGCATTCATGAGGACGACATCATCGCCTGGAGCCGGTATAACCAGCTTGAGTTTATTCAGTGCGCCTGCCGTTTTACCGAAAACTGCACCATCTGCGATAATGGCGGCGGTGGCTCCAAGCGGCAGGAGATCAAAATCCTGCTCAGAAGGCTCAAGCGGGACAATCCCAATATTGAAAAAAGCATTTTCAACAGCATCCATTCGGTGTCGCTGGATACCTTCCCTGGCTACAAGCAGAAAGGGCAGGAACACTCTTTTCTTGAAAATTTCTGAGCTTGTCAAAAAAGTCCCTCCGGACTTTTTTGACAAGCTTTTGCATTTTTGAACTTTTATGAAAAAGGTAAATTGATATTTTATTAGACGTAAAGGACACTCTTCCCGGATTTCTTACGCCGTATCTTCCTTCCCGTTGTCCGACTGTATTTGTTTTTCTACCGGCTCCGGCAGCTTATCTTGCTGTAATTTTACCTGCTAAAGAAATAAATTGGAAAAACTATTGATTTTTCCAAGGGAAAACGCTACAATGCGCCTATAATCATACTATGATAGTAGGAATTGCAAAAAAATATATGGAGGGAGAAAACGGTGAGTAAAACAATTGAAAAAAAGAAATCTTCTTATCGGGAACCGCTGATCCTGATAGCCTTTGTAATCATTGGCGCGGTATTGGGTCTTATTTTGGGAGAGAAGGCCTCATTCCTGTATCCCATCGGTCAGATCTGGCTGAATCTGCTGTTTGTTCTGCTGGTTCCGCTGATCTTCTTTTCCATTGCAAGCTCCATCTCCAGCATTGCGGACGCGAAACGCATCGGCAAACTGCTTGCTCTCACGATTGCCATTTTCATTATAACTGCCGCTATCGCAGGCACTTACATGCTGATCGTAACCGGCATTTTCGGCGTGGACACCTCTGTCCAGCTTGGAGCCGAAACTGCGGCTGAAACCGCTGCAGACAGTATTGGACAGCAGATCGTAAACACCTTCACCGTAGGCGATTTCCCTGACGTCATTTCCAGATCACACATTCTGGCTCTGATCGTCTTTACCGTCTTTTTCGGTATCACGGTCTCCCTTCTGGGCGAAAAAGGACGTCCCATCGCAGACTGGCTCAGCAATATGTCTCTGGTTTTCTACAAGATGGTGGCTCTGCTTATGAAGGTGGCTCCTCTCGGCCTCATGGCATACTTTGCAAATCTGACCGGCACCTACGGCGCTGATCTTCTCAAGAGCTATGCACGGGGTCTTCTCATCTATTACCCTGCCACCGTGGTATACTTCTTCGTATTTCTTGCTCTGTACGCCTTCCTTGCGGGCGGCTTATGGGGCGTGAAGAACTATTTCAGGAACATACTGACTCCTGCCCTGACCGCGCTGGGAACAAGATCCTCCGCCGCAGCGATCCCCTTGCAGCTTGATGCCTGCGACAAACTGGGTGTGCCCAGAGAGGTCAGCTCCGTGGTGGTCCCGGTCGGCGCCACCTGCCATATGGACGGCGCATGCATCGCCTCCATATATGAAATTGCCCTCTGCTTCGCCCTGTTCGGAAAGTCTATCAACGGCGTAGGTGACTTTATCTTTGTTCTGGTGATCGCCGTGGCAGGCTCCATTGCAGTATCCTCCGTCCCCGGCGGCGGTGCCGCCATGGAGACGATGATTATCTCCTCTTTCGGCTTCCCCTCCACGGTTTTGCCGGTGCTACTGATGATGACCCAGCTCTTCGATGCGGGCTGCACGCTGGTCAATTCCTGCGGCGACACTGTGGCCTCCATGCTGGTCACCAGAATTCTGTACGGCAAGGACTGGTACAAGAAAGACCTGAACAAACCTGCCGAACCCGTCACGCAGGAAGAATAAAATCACAAAAACAAAGGAAGACATCATATCATATGCACTGTACAGTACCTGTGACCGAAAAGCACTACGGCGATAGCCCCTATCGTCCCGACACCCATTGCATTATTATCCCCGGTAAGCGGGGAAAGCTCCTTTCCATGCTTTACACTGCGGCAGGCCCCGGTCTCCATCCCACGGTTTTGCTGCTGCATGGTATTCCGGGCTGCGAAAAAAATCTGGATCTTGCACATGCTCTACGCCGAGCCGGCTTTCATGTGCTGATCTTCCATTACAGCGGGAGCTGGGGCAGTGAGGGCTGCTACACCCTGGAAAATGATGTGGAGGATGCCAATACGGCACTGGACTTCATTCTGGCAGACGAGACATATGGCTTTGACAAATCCCATATTTACGCTGTGGGCCACAGCATGGGCGGTTTCGTCTGCGGACAGCTCACTGCCAAAAGGGAGGAAATTCATGGCGGCGTTCTGCTGATGCCCTGCGATATCGGGCGCGTCCGTTATTTAGCCGCAGAGAATCCACAGGCCATGGAAGGCATCCGGGCAGTGCTGGCTGACTGCGCCAATTGGCTCACCGGTGTCACTGAGGACAGTCTTGTCCGTGAGGCTGAGATCAACGCCGAGAGGTTCAGCCTGGAAAATTTGTCGGGGAAGCTTTCGAAAAAGCCTCTGTTGTGCGTGGGCGGTACTCTTGACACCTGTACTCCCCCTGTGCAAAATTGCCAGCCTCTCGAGCAGGCGATCACCGCCAGGGGCGGCAAGCTGCTTCAAAGTCTCCGCTATCCCACCGATCATTTTTTCTCTGACTATCGGTTTACAGTGGCTCAGACCGTAATTGACTTCCTCAACGGGCTTCTATCCTGCTGAACAAAAATACCGCCTGTATCTGTGATGCAGGCGGTATTTTTTGCAGCGTAAGATCATAGATTTGCATGAAGAAAATCAAATGACATAGTTATCTCCCGCAGTCTCCGGCTGAACCAGATCCGCAATGGTGATGCCATCCAGATATTCATTGATGACCTTGTCAAGTCCCTGCCACAAAGGCAGCGTGCGGCACTCCGCCATTCTGGAGCATACCTCCGCCCCTTCTTCCAGGCAGGAGACTGGGGCCAAAGACTCCTCTGTCAGCCTTAAAATGGTACCAACCGTGTACTGTTCCGGGGCTTTTGTCAGTTTATATCCCCCGCCTTTCCCACGCAGGCCGTCTAAAAGTCTCGCCTTGACAAGTATTTTGATAATACTTTCCAGATATTTTTCAGAGATCTCCTGCCGATCCGCAATCTCCTTCAGCGGAATATAACCTTCCCTCTGGTGCTCTACAAGGTCTATCATAACGCGAAGCGCATAACGTCCTTTTGTTGAAATTAACATCCTGAGCTCCTCCACATTTAATAAACCTATTATACAACATGGTAAATGGGGAATCAACCAAATTATTTTAATTTTCCTATTGACAAATCAGCAATACAGGTCTATAATCCATACTAACCTACTTGAAAGGTTGGTTTAAAAAATGAGGCTATACACAATATCGTTCCGATGTTGTCGATGTTGACACAGTACGATTAATCATCAATCGAACTCAAATAAAAACAACTATAAATAAAATATCGATTACATATTTGGAGGAAAATAAAATGAGTAAAATATTCACATCTGCAGATCAGCTTATAGGTAAAACTCCTCTTCTGGAACTGGTGCACATTGAAAAGCAGGAAGGCCTGGAAGCCCGCGTTCTGGGCAAGCTGGAGTACTTCAACCCCGCTGGCAGCGTAAAAGACCGTATTGCAAAGGCCATGATTGACGACGCTGAGGAAAAGGGTCTGCTGAAGCCCGGTTCTGTTATTATCGAGCCTACCTCCGGAAACACCGGTATTGGTCTTGCCTCCGTGGCAGCAGCTCGCGGCTATCGTATCATTATCGTTATGCCCGAGACCATGAGTGTTGAGCGCCGTCAGCTAATGAAGGCCTATGGTGCAGAGCTGGTTCTGACCGAGGGCGCAAAGGGCATGAAGGGCGCCATCGCAAAGGCTGATGAGCTTGCAAAGGAGACTCCCAACAGCTTCATCCCCGGCCAGTTTGTCAACCCCGCAAACCCCGCCATCCACAGAGCTACCACAGGTCCGGAAGTCTGGGAAGACACTGACGGTAAGGTTGACATCTTTGTTGCCGGCGTTGGCACCGGCGGCACCGTCACCGGCGTTGGCGAATACCTGAAGAGCCAGAATCCCAACGTAAAGATCGTTGCTGTTGAGCCCGCATCCTCCCCCGTTCTGAGCAAGGGCGTTGCCGGCTCTCACAAGATTCAGGGCATCGGCGCAGGCTTCGTTCCCGACGTTCTGGACACCAAGATCTATGATGAAATCATCCCTGTTGAAAACGACGATGCATTTGCCACTGGCAAGCTCATCGGTAAGTCCGAGGGAGTCCTGGTCGGCATCTCCTCCGGCGCTGCTGTATGGGCCGCAATCCAGCTTGCAAAGCGCCCCGAGAACAAGGGCAAGACCATCGTTGCTCTGCTCCCCGATACTGGTGACCGTTATCTCTCCACTCCGCTGTTTGCTGATTGATGCAAACATAGTTTTTGAGGCTGCCGCCAAGTGCGGCAGCCTCATTTTATGCGCAATCTGGTCTTATTAAATTAGATAAAACTGGTGCTTTAAATGTAATCAGATCGTGATATTATATATTCATAGATCCACCCGGAGGGAAAACAAATGGAAAAGACAAGATATGAACTCAATAAGGAGTTGGCCCAGATGCTCAAGGGCGGCGTTATTATGGATGTCACCACGCCTGAACAGGCAAGGATCGCCGAAGAGGCCGGAGCCTGTGCTGTCATGGCTCTGGAGCGCATTCCGGCAGATATCCGTGCAGCCGGCGGTGTTTCCCGCATGAGCGACCCGAAGATGATCCGCGGTATTCAGGAGGCCGTGTCCATTCCTGTCATGGCAAAGTGCCGCATCGGGCACTTTGTTGAGGCTCAGGTTCTGGAGGCCATTGAAATAGATTATATTGACGAGAGTGAAGTACTTTCCCCTGCTGACGATGTTTACCACATCGACAAGACGAAGTTCAAGGTTCCCTTTGTCTGCGGCGCCCGTGACCTTGGAGAGGCACTGCGCCGTATTGCCGAGGGCGCATCCATGATACGTACCAAGGGCGAGCCGGGTACCGGCGATGTAGTGCAGGCCGTCCGCCACATGAGGGCTATGAATGCGGAGATCCGCCGTGTGCAGAACATGCGCGATGACGAGCTTTTTGAGGCCGCAAAGCAGCTTCAGGTGCCGGTTGACCTG
This sequence comes from uncultured Oscillospiraceae bacterium, assembly GCA_964515275.1. Lineage (GTDB taxonomy): Bacteria > Bacillota > Clostridia > Oscillospirales > Oscillospiraceae > Limivicinus. The sequence goes on along the minus strand of CAZESU010000059.1, from coordinate 1,435 downwards.
CTGCGCTATGTCCATGAAAACGGCAAACTTCCTGTGGTAAACTTTGCCGCCGGCGGTGTAGCCACTCCCGCAGACGCAGCATTGATGATGCAGCTTGGCGCTGAAGGCGTGTTTGTAGGCTCCGGTATTTTCAAATCCGGCAACCCGGCAAAGCGTGCTGCAGCCATTGTACAGTCTGTGACCAACTACACCGACGCAAAGCTGATTGCCGAGCTCTCTGCCGATCTGGGCGAGGCTATGGTGGGCATCAATGAAAACGAGATCGCCCTGCTGATGGCAGAACGGGGAAAATAATATGCGTATCGGTATTCTCGCGCTTCAGGGCGCATTCATTGAGCATGCCGCTATGCTGGATCGTCTCGGCGCGGAGCATTTTGAGATACGTCAGCGAAAGGATCTGGATCAGCCCTTTCAGGGGCTGATTCTCCCCGGTGGAGAGAGTACCGTAATGCGCAAGCTTTTGCACGATTTGGATCTGTTTGAGCCTCTGCAACAGCGCATCCGGGCGGCTCTGCCCGTATTCGGCACCTGCGCCGGGCTTGTCCTGCTGGCTAAATCGGTGGAGGGCGGCGTGCCCTGCTTTGAGACGATGGACATCACCGTCAAGCGCAACGCTTACGGGCGCCAGCTGGGCAGCTTCTATGCAGAGGATGAGATGGCCGGCATCGGAAAGGTTCCCATGACTTTTATCCGTGCACCATTCATCCAGTCGGTCTCCGGCACCGCAGTAATTCTGGCTGAGGTGGACGGCAATATTGTCGCCGCCCGGCAGGAAAACCAGCTCGTCACTGCCTTCCACCCGGAGCTTTGCGACGATCTCCGCGTACACCGTTACTTTTTGAAAATGATCAATGCCTGAGGGTGGTTCCCGGGCAAAGCATAAAATGGGGGAAAATACAATGCCGCAAGTGCTCGCCGTCTGTATCAGTGAGAAAAAAGGGACTGTAAAGCATCCTGTCCCAGAAATTCAATTAAAGCTCAATCATGGAATTGTGGGCGACGCTCACGCAGGGAACTGGCACAGACAGGTAAGTCTGCTGGCCGATGAGAGCGTGGAGGTTATGCGTCGGAAATTTCCCAACATTCCCATTGGCGCCTTTGCGGAGAATATCCTCACTCAGGGGATAGAGCTCTCCAGGCTCCCCGTAGGGACAAAGCTTCGCGTAGGAGAGGCTCTGCTGGAAGTGACGCAGATAGGCAAGGAATGTCATGCCGACTGTGCCATCCGCCGTCAGGTGGGCGACTGTGTGATGCCAAGAGAAGGTATCTTCTCCATTGTCTTAAATGAAGGCATTGTGCGCCCGGGAGACGAAATAGCAATAGAAGTCTGAGCACCCCCATGGATAAAAAATCCCCCTGATGTAGGAAGTTGAAGATACTACAGGTAGTGTCAAGAGTTATGCGCAAATTTTTATGAGGTCTGGTAGAAATCTAT
>CAZESU010000058.1:0-12426 GCA_964515275.1 uncultured Oscillospiraceae bacterium | reverse complement strand
GCTGTACTACCTGCCGGATTTTTAATTGGGATCACTTGATGATGTTTACGCCGATTCCCATGCACAATGATTATGTACGCGGACGCTTCAATACCCCCGGTAAAACGGTATTCGAACAAAAGAAGGAATACGGGTTTATGGGCCATGAACTTGCCCACCCAGGCTATGGGTGCGGATGTGCCGCTGGCAGTGCTGTCGGAAAAGCACCAGCCCCTGTTCAACTATTTCAAGCAGATGTTTGCCCAGGTGACGAACCCGCCCATCGACTCTATTCGGGAAAAGACCGTTGTGGACACCACCATCTATGTGGGCACCGACGGCAACCTGCTGGAGGAAGAGGGCGTGGTATTCAAAACCGGCATCACCGCCGAGGAGGAGCAGCTCAGAGCTCAGTATGACACGGTGGTAAGCTGCACGGCCCCAAATCCAAAAAGGAATCTCTCACGGTCCTGGCTATCGCTGAGGGCAAGCGGAAAGCCGCCCTTGCGGATACGGAACTGATGGGCTTTACCATCATAGAAGCTTAAAAAAGCGCCCCTTCGCTGCGGTCGTGCCCCGGCGGAGGGGTTTTTGCATGAGGCTCGTTTCTCAGCCCGATCCCCCTTGGGGGCATGTTTTTCGTATTGGGATGATCGAAAGTGACGCAATCTATCCATAAATCGTGTAAAAAGTTCTTTTCTCTTTTACTGTTTCTACAAAAATGAACAAATCATGGAAAAAAGCGTTGACAGGCCGGGAAACGGATGATAATATACGTAAAAATTGAATCGCTTAGATAGAGGCGCGGTGTTCAAGAGTACTTCCCGGCAAGGGCAGGCAGCCGCCGAACAGGAAAGGGACCACCGCCGAAGTATTGGAAAATTGCCTGATTTTCCTCTGCTGGGTCGGCAGATAAGATCTGCCGGACTGTCACATAGTTTTGTGAAGCGCTATCGATGATCCGTAATCCGGCTTGACCGAAGCCATTACCCGATTTTCTATGGACCGCTTGACAAAGCGGTTCATTTTTTATTACTTTCCCGTCCGGCAGGGAGACGAGAGCCGGAAAAACCGATGAGGTTTAGAAAGAGGTACAAAATGAAGAGGTTCCTTTCCATCCTGATGCTGCTTTCTATGCTCTTTGCACTGACCGCCTGCGGCCAGACCGCAGACACCGCTGTTCCCAGCGGCGTGGAAGACGGCGTTCTCACCATTGCCATGGAGTGCGCTTACGCCCCCTACAACTGGACCCAGAGCGACGACTCCAACGGCGCTGTTCCCATCTCCAACGTGCCCGGCTCCTACGCAAACGGCTATGACGTGATGATCGCCAAGGCCATCTGCGAGGCATACGGCTGGGAGCTGGAAGTGATCCAGTCCGACTGGGACTCCCTTGTCCCCGGCGTACAGACCGGTACCTTTGACGCCGTTATCGCAGGTCAGTCCATGACCGCCGAGCGTTCCGAGCAGGTGGATTTCGCTGGCCCTTACTTCTACGCCACCATCGTCTGCGTCACCAAGGCAGACAGTGCGTTTGCAAGCGCCACCTCCATCGCAGACCTGGCCGGCGGCTCCTGCACCGCACAGCTGGCAACCATCTGGTACGATCAGTGCCTGCCTCAGATCGAGGGTGCCAACATCCAGACCGCAGCCGAGACCGCCCCCGCCATGCTGATGGCTCTTGAGACCGATACTGTTGATTTCATCTGCACCGATATGCCTACCGCTCAGGGTGCTGTGGCAGCCTATCCCGACATGGTCATCCTTGACTTCTCCGGCACCGACGGCGACTTCCAGTTCTCCGAAGAGGTCCGCGCAGAGAACGTAAACATCGGCGTTTCCATGATGAAGGGCAACACCGTTCTGAAGGAGGCTATCGACAGCTTCCTGTCCACCATGACCGTTGACGACTTCAACGCCCTCATGGAGCAGGCCATCTCCATCCAGCCTCTCAGCGAGTAATACAGACCCCACATGAATTCAACGGGGCAGGAGGAAAAGCTTCCTCTCGCCCCGCACCCAAGTTTTGAAGGGAGAGTACCCTATGGACAAGTTTACCCAGCTTGCCGCCGATATCAGCAAGCTTTTAGCCAAATACGGCAGTTCCTATGTGAGCGGCATTGAAAATACGCTGATTCTGGCCCTGGTCGGCACCTTTCTCGGCTGCCTGATTGGCTTTATCTGCGGTATGCTGAACACCATCCCCTGTTCAAAAAACGATTCTCCCGTCAAAAAATTTTTTGTCGGCCTGATCAGAGTCGTGATCCGCATCTATGTTGAAGTGTTCCGCGGTACCCCCATGGTGTTGCAGGCGGTGTTCCTGTATTACGGCCTGCCCTACTTCACCGGCAACAGCGTCAGATTTGATAACATCTGGGTGGCCGCCATCCTGGTGGTCTCCATCAACACCGGCGCATATATGGCTGAGTCTGTGCGAGGCGGCATCATTTCCATCGACCCGGGCCAGACCGAGGGCGCCAAGGCCATCGGCATGACCCATGTGCAGACCATGACCAGCGTGATCCTGCCCCAGGCACTGCGCAATATCATGCCCCAGATCGGCAATAACTTCATTATCAACGTGAAGGACACTTCCGTCATGTTCGTTATCGGCTTCCCTGATTTCTTTATGGCACACCGCGCCGCCGTGGGTGCAAGCTATCTGTACTTCCCCTCCGCCACAGTGGAGATGGCAGGCTACCTGACCATGACCCTGATCGCCTCCTTCCTGCTGCGCTGGATGGAAAAGAAGCTGGACGGCGACAGCAGCTATGAGCTTGTCATGGATGACCAGCTCACCATGACTGCCGGCACCTACAGCCACCCGGACAAGGGCACCCCCTTTGACGAGCACAGCAGGGAATACCAGGACAACCTGAAGGAGTCCATGAAAAACCGCAACTTTAGCGTGAGAGGAGACCGCTGAGATGGGTGAACTTATATTGCAGATAAACCACCTTTCAAAGGCCTTTGGCAGCAATCTGGTTTTAAAGGACATCGATTTTACCGTGGAAAAGGGCGATGTGATCAGCGTCATCGGTGCCTCCGGCTCCGGCAAGTCCACGCTTTTGCGCTGCATCAACCTGTTAGAGACTCCCACTTCCGGCGAAATCCTCTATCACGACAGCAACGTACTGAGCTGCGGCGTTCATGCGCCGGAATATCGCTCCCATGTGGGCATGGTGTTCCAGTCCTTCAATCTTTTCAACAACATGACCGTTCTGGAAAACTGCATCGTTGGCCAGACAAAGGTGCTGAGAAGGAGCAAGGAAGAGGCACGGCAGCACGCCATGAAATATCTGGAAGAGGTGGGCATGGCCCCCTATATCAACGCAAAGCCCCGCCAGATATCCGGCGGACAGAAGCAGCGTGTCGCCATAGCGAGAGCAATGGCAATGGATCCTGAGGTGCTGCTCTTTGATGAGCCCACCTCCGCTCTGGACCCGGAGATGGTGGGCGAGGTTCTCACCGTTATGCAGCGGCTGGCCGAAGAGGGCATGACCATGCTGGTTGTGACCCACGAGATGGCCTTTGCCAGAGATGTCAGCACCCGGGTGGTGTATATGAATCAGGGCATCATCTGCGAACAGGGCAGCCCGGAAGAACTGTTCGGCAATCCCCAGAGACAGGAGACCATCGATTTTCTCTCCCGCTTCCGCAAAGGTTAATTTCAAAGCAAAGCGCCGCAAAAAATGCGGCGGCTTTGCTTTTTGTTTGTAAATTGACTTTCTTCCGGCAGGGTGTTATACTGTTTGCGGCAAAACCTTTTGCCGGATTATTTTTTGTGAGGTGAGTTCATGGACGCCAGTGGCAGTAGTCGAATAACGGACAAGGTATTCCGATTTTGTCATGATTCGAACGGCTGGGTGTCGTCCGTGTTCTGACGTTATTTTGTCGTGTCAAAATTGGATGCCATTGTCCGTTTCCGATGCTTCGCTGTGTCAAATGCGAAACAGCCTGTGTGAAAAGGGACAATGGAATTTTTATGCCCATTTTTCCTTTTCGGGCAGGTCTGCGTTCGCCTTTTGCGGCAGGATACTATGTAGAGGAGGACGGGTAAAATGAACGCGGCAAAAAACATTTTAAACGAAAATCTCATGATGAACCAGCACCCGGATCACAAGGCGGATATTGTCCTGATTATCCGAAGCAATCTGACACCGAAGAGGATGCGTCAGAAGCTTTCGTCCTACCACGGCAACGACATGGCAGAGGCCATGGAGCTTCTCAAAGCCGATGAGCGGCGCAGGCTTTACAGCATCCTTGACACGGAGAGTCTGGCAGAGATTCTGGAATATTCCGATCACCTGAATGATTATCTGGGAGAGCTGAGCATCAAAAAGCGGGTGGAGGTTCTCACGCTGCTGGAGCCGGCAATGGCTGTCGAATATCTGCAGCAGCTGGACAAAGCCGACCGCAACACGCTTATGGACCTGATGCCGGAGGATGTGGGGCGGGAGATCGCCCTGCTCAGTTCCTTCAATGAGGACGAGATCGGCAGCAAAATGACCACCAATTTCATCGCCATCCACTCCGATCTCTCCGTGCGGCAGGCCATGAAAGAGCTGGTGGCGCAGGCGGCGGACAACGACAATATTTCCACCATCTACGTTGTGGACGATGGGGGGATGCTGCTGGGGGCCATTGACCTGAAAGATCTGATCATCGCCCGGGAGAACACGGAGCTGGAGTCCATTATCATGGGCTCCTACCCCTATGTTTACGCAAGCGAACTGATTGAGGACTGCATTGAGCGGATCAAGAACTATTCCGAGGACTCCATCCCTGTACTGGATTCGGAAAACCGGCTGAAAGGCGTACTGACAGCCCAGGACATTGCCCTGCTCATTGACGACGAGATGGGCGACGACTACGCGAAATTCGCAGGTCTCTCCGCCGAAGAGGATTTACAGGAGCCTCTGAAAAAGAGCATCGGCAAGCGTCTGCCCTGGCTGGTTGTCCTTCTGGGTCTGGGCATCGTCGTATCCACCGTGGTGGGGTTTTTTGAAAATGTTGTGGCCCATCTGGCGCTGATTGTCTGCTTTCAGTCTCTGGTGCTGGATATGGCGGGCAACGTGGGCACCCAGTCTCTGGCTGTCACCATCCGCGTGCTGATGGATGAACAGATCGGCGGCAGGCAGAAGCTGTTTCTCATCGGAAAAGAGGCCCGTGTCGGCCTGATCAACGGCTTTATTCTGGGGCTGCTGTCCTTTGTTTTCATCGGGACATACCTGATGCTGTTCAAAGCGCAGACGGCCATGGCGGCCTTCTCCATATCCCTCTGTACCGGCACGGCTCTGCTGATCTCCATGCTTCTCTCCAGCATCTCCGGCACCGTCATCCCCATCCTTTTCAAAAAGCTCAAAATTGACCCTGCCGTGGCCTCCGGCCCGCTGATCACCACCATCAACGACCTGGTGGCCGTGGTGACCTATTACGGCATGGCGTGGATTCTGCTGATCGACGTTCTGCATCTCTGATCGACGGCAGAAAATAAAAAACTGTGATCCTGAGTTTTGCCAGGATCACAGTTTTTAATGCTTCCCGAAGAGGTGATCCTCGTCATGATAGCATAAAAATCCCATCCAAAAAATTTGGATGGGAGAATGTCTTATTTTTCCTGTATATCTCCGCTGCGGTAGGCCGTCAGCAGGGCCTCCAGCGCATCGATGCGCCTGTAAAGCCCTTCGCCGCTGTCCGTATCGGCGATATATCGGCGGCGGGCAAAGCTCTCCACCTGAACGGAGTCAGACTCCATGTCCTCGTTGTTGCTCAGAACCCTTGCCACGCCGTTGAAGGGACGGTGGGATTTGAGCCGCAGCCCGTGGGAGTTATAGATCAGCGTATAGCCTGCAATGCCGGTGGTGGCCTGATAGGCCTTGCAGAAGCCGCCGTCGATGACAAAGAGCTTCCCGTTGGCCTTTACCGGGCTCTCGCCCTTTCTGGCCTTCACCGGGGTGTGGCCGTTGATAATGTGTCCGTTTTCCGGATCAAGGTCGAACTCCTCCAGAATCATGCGGGCAGCGCTCTCATCATCCCAGAACCGGAAGTAGGGGTTTTTCGGCTCCTCCCAGGTGCTCCTGTCGTCCACCACAGCCCGCTCGAAGGTGTGGAACACGCGGCCGGAGAAGGGGCTGTCGTTGCCGCACCACAGATACCACATCATGTCCAGCGCGGACTCATCGTGCTTTGCCCAGGCGCTCTTTACCACGATATCCGCATAGTCCAGCAGAGACTTACCGGAATACCACTTGCCGCCGTGGCGGACTTTTGCGAACTTCCCGTCCTCGGTCATGGGGATGCACCCGTGGTAGAGCAGGTTGCCGTTGCAGCAGAGATAGGTGCTGCCGTTTTTATAGATAAAGTCAATATGCCGACGCAGGGCCTGGCTCTCCCGGAAGGCGGAGACATATTCCTCCACCAGTTCTTCCTCCTCCGGGGACAGCTTATAGGGGTCCGCCGGGTCGATGGTGGGCCAGTTGGAGGTATTCAGCTGGAACACGCCCTCGTCCAGACGGACGGTGTTGTTTGCAAAATCAATGCGCTCCAGCATCAGCCTTGCGTCCATTCCATAGCCCGGGTGGCGCTTGATGATCTGCCCCTCCAGCTTGAAGCCCAGGGTGTTCAGGGCGGTATGCAGGGTCTTGCCGGAGGCGCTGCCGTACACTTTTCTGGAAAACTCCGTCAGCGGGCGCAGGGAAATGCCGTAGCGCCGCTCCAGCAGATTGGTGTTGCCATAGTCTACGGAGATGCGCAGCACCGTAAAGATACAGGCGGGACTGCCCGCTGCGGCGCCCAGCCACAGAATGTCGTGATTGCCCCACTGGATGTCGATATTGGGGTGTTCCATCAGCGCGTCCAGAAGCCTCGCAGGCTCGCTGCCGCGGTCAAAGATATCGCCTACAATATGGAGCCGCTCCACCGCAAGGCGCTTGATCAGCTCGGTCATGGCGACGATAACATCCTCCGCCGCGCCGGTGGCCACGATGGAGTCCACCAGTGTGTCGTGATAGCGGAGCTGGTTTTCATCCTCATCCCGCTGCACATGCAGAAGCTCATCCAGCACAAAGCTCCACTGCTCGGGCATCTGTTTTCTCACGTAGCCGCGGGTATATTTTCCGGACAGGGTCTCTGCCAGGGTGCGGAGCCGCTCCAGCATGTTCCGAAGCGCCTCATCGCTGACGCCGCCCTGTTCCCGCAGGCAGTTCAGTTCCTCTCTGGGGTAATATATGAGAGAGCACAGGGCGCGGCACTGATCCTCGCCGATATCCTTTTCAAACAGGCGGCGCACTTTTTCCAGAATGACGCCGGAGCAGTTGTTCAGTATATGGCGCACAGCACCGTATTCGCCGTGCAGATCGCTTATAAAATGTTCTGTGCCCTTGGGCAGGGAGAGAATCGCTCTGAGATTGATGATCTCCGAGCAGACAGCGGCTTTATTGGGGTATTTTTCCGCCAGAAGCACCAGATAGTCGCGGGAATAGTCTGACATTTTATCGCCTCCTGGACATTAATATGGTAATTATATCATCTATTTTCTCCGCTTACAATCAAATCTGCGTCATATCCGCTCAAAGTTTTTCCCGGGAAACCGGCTCAGATGTTCTGTGAAAATCGTGTGGACAATGATGTGGAAAAATGAACAGTTTCTTAAACGTTCTTAACCTTTTCATAATCCTCTTCCATTTTCGCTTTGTCTGTCGTATAATATAGCCATCCTTTGATAAGGAGGGCATTATGAAAAAACAGACAAGAATTCTTTTGACCATATTATTTGTGCTTTTTATCGGAATTTTTATATTCAGTGGATTCAAGCTCTATTCCATCATCCACGAATATAGAGTAGACCGGCAGATGTATAACGGTCTCAGCGGGCAGTATGTCACCAATGCCGATGATAGCGCAAATACCCAGACCGGCACGGAGGGTGAACAGGAAAGCAGCGAGCCCCGGGAAGTCTCCCCCATCTCGGTGGACTTTGACGCGCTTATGAGTCAGAGTCAGAATGTGGTCGGCTGGCTCTACTGCAAAGATACGGTAATCAACTACCCCGTTGTGCAGGCGGACGATAACTCCTATTACCTCAGCCGCTTCATCGACGGCACCTACAATGGCAGCGGCTCCCTGTTTATCGACTGCACCTGCTACAGCGACTTTTCCGGCAGAAACACCGTGCTCTACGGGCACCACATGAATGACGGCTCCATGCTGGCCTCCATCTGCAACTACGGCAAGCAGGAATATTACGACGAGCATCCCGTCCTGTATCTGAACACCCCCACCCAGAATTACCGCATAGAGGTATTCAGCGGCTTCATCACTCCTTCAGGCTCTGCGGCCTATACCATGGAATTTGCCGGTGACAGCGATTATGCCGCCTTTCTTGAAAAAATGAAGGGCTTTTCTGATTTTGAAAGCGACGTGGAGATCGGCCCGGAGGACAGAATGATCACGCTTTCCACCTGCACCTATGAGTACGACAACGCCCGATATGTCCTCATGGGCAAGCTGGTTCCCATCGACTGAACGGGATCGGATTTCAATCATTCCAGAACTGATTCGAAGATATTATGTAATCTTAAGAAATTATTTTACAATTTGCTCTTGCATTTTCAGTCTCTATTGGATATAATGCATTTGAAATAAGTTACAATACGGTAAAAAATTATGACAAGTTTCGACTTGTGTTTCCCGTAAGTGACATGAATATATAATTAATTTTTACTCTTTGAGGTGATTTAACATGAAAAGAACAGCAAAAATACTCTTCAGTACCATGCTGGTTCTGATGTTCGTGTTCCAGTTTGCCGGCGCAGTGCCTGCGGCAAGAGCAGCGGATGACAGCAGCGTTATAAGCTCTGTCTTCTCCCTGTGGCACGACAAGGAAGGCGAACAGAGCGAAGGCTATCAGACCTATGCGGATACTGACGCAGCCGCCGATTTTGGAAACGACAAGGACAAAGATCCAACGATTGACGACCTGAAGGAAAACGGCGTGAAGATCACCGTTCCGGAAGGACTTTATGTGGAGTCCATCACCCTCGGCGCGGGGAACGAGACCAGTGAGAAAGAGCACCTGAGCCTTACTGAGTTTGCTGTTCTGGACGGCAGCACTGTCAAGGTTCCTGCCTCCGCATTTGCCGACGACCCTGACACAGGCGAGAACATCCTCAGCGACCTGGCCGAGAGCGAGAAATATGTTTTCGGCGTTAAGTTCCACGCCATTGACCCTGATGCAGAGGTTACTGTCACCTACACCAATGGTGAACTGAACGGTGCTCCGGGTACCTTGGTCGAAGGCGGCAACGAGTTTACGGCATCCTATGAAGACGGCTACACCGTTCTTGCTCTCAAGGATACTGTTACCCCCATCAAAAGCTACCAGAAGGAGTTCGCCGGCTGGAAGCTGGTATATGAAAACGGCATCAGCACCGATGTCGCTGTCGGCAGCACCATTTATCCTTACATAGGCGCAAGCCTGGTTGCTCAGTGGAATGATGTTATCGTTGTCACTGTTAAGGATGCAAGCAAGACCTATGACGGTACTCCTCTTGTGGCAACTTACGATGTCGAAGGCAACGAGATTCTCGAAGAGGGCGAAGAGCTGACCGTCACGCTTGAAAACGGCAGCCTCACCGACGCAGGCAGCGTAGAGTGCACCGCTTCCGCCTCTGTTGCAGGTGCAAATTACACCATCTATACCTATTCCGGCACTCTGACTGTCAACCCGGTTGAGATCAGAATTACCACCCCGTCTGCGGGAAAGATCTATGACGGCACGGTACTTACTTCCACCACGCCCACCATCAGCGGCGAAGCTGTGAACGGCGACGTGCTGAACGTCACCGTCACCGGCAGCATCACTGATGCAGGCACTGCAAAGAACACCGTCTCCTACACCATTACCAAGGCAGACGGCTCCGACAACAGCGCAAACTACAACATTTCCGTCACCGAGGGCGAACTGACAGTCACACCACGTACTCTGACCGTAACGACCGGCAGTGCCGAGGCCGACTACACCGGCGAAGCTCTCACTGCGGATAAATACTCCATGCTTGGTCTTGTGGACGGACACGAGATATCCGTCACCATTACCGGCTCCCAGACCGTTCCCGGCAGCTCCGATAACACCGCTGAGGTTAAAGTTGCCGACGCCGAGGGTAACGATGTCACCGCAAACTATGCCGTGGCCGTGGTTCCCGGCAAACTGACTGTGAACGCACTGAGCGGCGATAGCCTCGTCAGCCTGACGCTGGCTCCCAAGGCAGCCTCCAAGGTATATGACGGCACCGCTCTCTCCGCTTCCGAGTATGAGATTACTTCCGGTTCCCTTCTCTCCGGCGACGTTCTCACCGTCACCTATGACGGCTCCCGCACCGACGCCGGCGAAGGCGAAAGCAGCATCAAGTCCGTCTCTGTCACGCACGACGACGTTGATGTCACTGAAAACTACAATATCGACTATTCTGCAAAGGGCACTCTCACTGTGACCCAGCGCCCCATCACTGTCACCGCCGACTCCGCCGAGAAGGAGTATGACGGCACCGCGCTCACCAAGGACACCGCTTCCATCACCTCCGGCACTCTTGTCAGCGGCCACACGCTGGCAGAAGTCGAAGTGGTCGGAACCCAGACCGATATCGGCACTTCCGCGAACACCATCAAGGAAAATTCCGTCAAGATCACCGATGCAAGCGGCAATGATGTGACCGAAAACTATAAGATCACCCTTGCGGACGGCACGCTGGAAGTCACCAACGAGGCCATTATCGACATCACCGTCACTGTCAGCAAGACCAAGGTCTATGACGGCACTGCTCTCACCATTACTGCGGATGATCTGACTGTCACCCCCGCCCTGCCCACCGGCTACACGATCAGCGCAACCCTCACCCCCAACTCCAGGACTGACGCAGGCAAGGATGACGTGACCATTACAAACGTGGTCATCAAGGATGCCGATGGCAATGATGTGACCACCTCCAAGTTCAACGTAACGGTTGAAATAGGCACGCTGGAAGTCACTGTCCGTCCCCTGACCGTCACCACCGGCGACAAGACCAAGGTCTACGATGGCACTGCTCTCACCGACAGTACTATCCCCACCATCGATGGTCAGCTCTCGTCCCATAATATAAAGCTGAAATTCACCGGCTCTCAGACCAAGGTGGGCAGCTCTGATAACAGCGTAGAGATTCTCTCCATCTACGACAAGGAGACCGAGGAAGACGTCACCGCGAATTACAGCATCACCTATAACTTTGGTACGCTCACCGTCACCTCTGCCACCAGCAGCACGACTACCGATGTCGATACCGGTGACACCAACAACGTCTGGCTCTGGATCGGCCTGATGATTGTTGCTGCTGCTGTTGTGGTTGTGATTATCATCATCGTCCGCAAAAAGAACAAGGGTGAAGATCAGAACAAATGATCATAACCTAAGATAAAAAGGACGCATCCGTTTGGATGCGTCCTTTTTGATATAAACTTTCATGAACGATAATGACAAAGGCAGCACCGAAATGGTGCTGCCTTGTAATTTTTGTATTAATAGTGACGCTTGTTTTTGTTCTTGCGGGCTGCCTCAGACTTTTTGCGGCGCTTTACGCTGGGGCTCTGATAGTACTCTTTCTTTCGCAGATCGGCAAGAACGCCAGACTTTGCGCAGCTGCGCTTAAACCTTTTAAGAGCGTTATCCAGAGACTCGTTTTCCTTGACGTAGATTTCAGACATGTATTTCCCTCCCTCCAAATACGCCTTGCGGCGCTTCAAGGGCCAATGAATTGGCTTTTTAACAGTGTTATTATACCGATTATTATTCCCGTTGTCAATAATTACTTTGCAGGTTTAAGAATCAGGTTCACCAGTTTATTTTTGACAACGATGGTCTTTACAAGCTGCATGCCCTCCATCTGGCGCTTGATCTTCTCGTCGGCGCAGGCAGTATCGATGACGGTCTGGTCGTCGGAATCGGTGGGAACGACGATGGTGGTACGGAGCCTGCCGTTGACCTGGACTGCCATCTCATGGTGGGAGGCAACGGTCTTGGACTCATCAAACACGGGCCAGGACATCTGCATGGCCATTTTGCCGTACCTGGCGGCAAAACCGGTCAGTTCCCACATCTCCTCCACCATGTGAGGGGCAAAGGGGCTGAGCAGCAGCAACAGCTGCTCCAGATCGCCCTTGGTCAGGCCGTTGGCGTAGAACTCGTTGACCATGGTCATCAGTGCGGCGATGGCGGTGTTCATCTTCAGGCTGTCGATATCCTCGGTGACCTTCTTGATGGTCTTGTGGATAGTAGCCTCGTTCTTCCCGGAAATGCTGAGATCGTCCTTTGCGATATCCATCAGGTTCCAGCAACGGTCAAGGAATCGCTTGGATCCCTTCACAGCATCGTCGGACCAGGTGGCGGTCTTTTCAAAGTCGCCGATGAACATG
>CAZESU010000057.1:1609-12678 GCA_964515275.1 uncultured Oscillospiraceae bacterium | reverse complement strand
CAGAATCCTACACTGTGCCTCATGACACCAATGAAGAAAGAGCATGTGGCGCGCCTCATGCTCCTTCTTCTTTGCTCTTTTCCTTTTGTTCTACCCCAACTATTGACAGAGAGCCTTTTTATTTTACTATAATATCTTCTTCCTGAACTTTATCCCAGCGGAAAAGGGGGATCAGTTCCCGGGGAGAAACAGCTTCTTCCCTGTCGATCAGTCCGGCCCAAAAGGCCAGACGGCCTGTGACACTCTCGGGAGCCAGGCCAGAGGCACGGACAGCGCCCAGATCCATGTCCCCGTCCCGCTTGGACAGCCGCCTGCCGTCGGAGGCCACAAGAAGGGGCACATGGTAATATTCCGGATGGGGAAAACCCAGAACCTGCTGAAGCCATAGCTGCCAGGGTGTGGAGGACAGCAGATCCCGGCCCCGAACCACCTGCGTCACGCCCATGAGCGCGTCATCCACCACCGCAGCCAGCTGATAGGCATGTACCCCATCGGAACGGCGGAGAATAAAATCGCCGCAGTCCCGGTCAAGCTGTAAACTGTATAGACCCTGAAGGCCATCCTGAAAGCTCACTGTCTCTCCCGGCACTCGAGCACGAAGGGCGGGACTGCGTCTGGCTGACAGTTCCCGGCATCGGGTTTCAGAAAGATCGCGGCAGGTTCCCGCATAGAGCAAGGTTCCGTCAGAGGCATGGGGCGCTGAGGCCGCATGCAGATCGGCCCGGGAGCAGAAGCAGGGATAGACCAGTCCCTTTTCCCGGAGACTTTCAAGACAGCTCTCATAGATCTCCCGGCGGCTGCTCTGAAAGTATTGCTCTCCCCCATTGCTTCCACCCTCATCCCAGTCCAGACCCATCCAATGCAGGTCATCCTCGATTTGGTCGGCATAAGTCCGACGGCAGCGGTTGGGATCCAGGTCCTCATGCCGCAGCACGATCCGTCCTCCGGCAGAGCGCACCGAGAGCCAGGCAAGCAGGCAGGAGAAAGCATTGCCCATATGCATCCGTCCGCTGGGACTGGGGGCAAAACGTCCTACGATATCAGTTGACATAATACTTCCTCCCGCTTTTTTATTGTATATTATACGTCTTTTTCCATCTCAGGTAAAGCTGCAAAAATGCTCCCTTCCGGGCAGCAAGCTTTTATTATTTCGCTTGTCTACCTAGATGGGAGCATATCAATGAAACAGGCGGGTTTTTTGTTTTTCTCATTTCTGTGCTAACTGCCGCATTGCCGGGAAAAATATTTCAATTGTGCCTCTTTTGAAAATATTTTAAAGGTCTTTCGATCATGCTGATAGAAGGCCTTGAATTGCCTTGTTTCGTAAGATATACTGTATAAAAAATTGTTCGATACAAAAGGAGTTTTTTATGAGTACACAGACCATTTTGGAGCTGGTCGGTTATTTTGCTTCGCTTTTGGTTTTGATTTCCCTGTTGATGACATCCGTTGTCAGGCTGAGAGTCATCAATATGATCGGTTCTTTTATTTTTACGATCTACGCCCTGCTGATCGGCTCCTATCCCACGGCGATTATGAACTTCTGCCTTGTAGGTGTCAACATCTTCTACCTTATAAAAATGGCAAAAACAGAGAAGTTCTTTACCCTACTGCCAGCGGAGCCGGATACCCCGTTTTATCGTTACTTTCTCGGGTATTATAAGGAAGATATCGAGAACTACTTCCCCGGCTTTGAAACGCAGCTATCCAGGGCAGACACTGCTTTCTTTGTATACTGCGAAACGGCGGCAGCCGGTGTCCTGATCGGGAAGGAGCTTGGGGACGGCACACTGGAGGTTACTCTGGATTACAGTACGCCCCTGTACCGGGACTGTTCCGTGGGCCAGTATCTGTACCAGAGGCTGGCGGAAAAAGGCTTCCGGAAGCTGATCGTCCGCGAGACTTCGGAAAAGCACGAGCCCTACCTCAAGAAAATGGGCTTTTTTATGGAGAATGGCTGCTATGTAAAGCAGCTTGAATAAAATTTTTTCCTTCTATTAAAATGGCGCAAAATGCGCTCTGCAAAAAATGCAGAGCGCATTTTTATCGGTATAAGCTATTCTTCGTCTGCATCCGGTTCCTCAGCTCTTTCAAGCCAGGGCAGGCGATAAACAAAACCTGCAAAACCGCAAATCACCGCAGGCAGGATCCAGCCCATGTCTACGCTGGAGAGGGGCAGGGCGCGAAGCCAGGGCATAGACAGTCCATAGGAATCCAGCGTTATGAGAATACTTGTGACAAGGGTGCCCAGAATGGCGCAGATACAGATGGCGTTTGACATGTGCGGCGCAACGAGAGCCACGACCACCAGTACCAGTACCGGCGGATAGACGATGTTCAGAATCGGTGCTGCAATGGATACGATGGTATCCAGTCCCAGATTGGAGACCACGGCGCTGAAAACACAGATGATGATCACAAAGGCTTTATAGGAGACCCTCCCTTTGCAGACAGCGGAAAAATGGTCTGCCGCGGAGCTCACAAGCGCAACCGCTGTGGTAATGCAGGCCAGCGCCACCACAATTGCAAAGATGATCAGTCCCGGCTTTCCCAGAAGACTCCGAACAATAGCGATCACCAGGTCTGCGCGGCTTATCTCCTGAGAATAGAGCTCCGATACCGTTGCCCCCAGATAGCTGAGCCCCAGATAGACAAACAGGAGCAGCGCGCCTGCCAGTACTGCCGCACCGACAAGGACTTTCATCCTGCCTTTTGCATCCTCATAGCCTTTGTCTGAAGCGCTTTTAATGAGCACCGCGCCGAAAACAAGGGCGGCAAGGACATCCATCGTCTGATATCCGGACTGAACGCCTGTAACGATAACGCTGTCTACAAAGCTGTCCGAAGAAATGCTGCCCAACGGGTGGATAATCCCGATCACAATAAGGACCGCCAGCCCAGCCAGCAGTGCCGGAGTCAGAAACTTTCCTATGATGTCGATAACTGCCGATTCCTTAATGCTCAGCGCAAGGATGATGACAAAAAACAAGATGGAAAACAGTACGGAGGAAATTCCGGGCAAAAGCGGGGATATGCCCATCTCATAGGTGGTCGCAGCCGTGCGTGGAATGGCCAGCATGGGACCGATGCACAGGATGATCACCGTCATTAGGAAGGTGGCGGCCTTTTTGCCCACACGGTCCATAACGCGCTCCGCGCTTCCCTCACGCAAAAGCGCAAACAATGCCAGCAAAGCCAAAACAACATCGGAAAAATAATACGCCATGAAGCCGCTGAACCATCTGAACCCGGCCTGCAGGCCCAGATAAGGTGGGAAAATAACATTGCCCGCGCCAAAGAACATGGAAAACAGTGCAAAACCTATCGTTAAAACATCAAGAAATTTCCTGTTATTTTTCACATCCGCACCTCAGCCTTCGGTCCTGTACCAGCCGCGCTTGGGTCCGGCCTTCATTCTTTCCGCCTCCAGTGCATCCACCGCCGCTTCATCGGTATTTGTCCCCGTCTCCTTGTTTTTCAGGAAGAGGAAATAGACAACCGCACACAGGATAAGAATCGCATATGCGACAGCTACAATACCAAAACCCTCGGCTGAGAAATGCCTGACGCCGTCTGTCACCGGCATGACAATATCCACAACACCGAAAATCTCAATTATTATGATCAGCAGCGGTGCGATATATTTCATAATCACCCACAGCACCCCTCCTGATTTTCCGGGGTCGCCGGGGGCAATCTCCGTTTTCGCCTGCTCCGGATTCATCAGCCAGCCGACAGTAATACAGGCAAAGAGTGCAGAAAGAGGCATCAGGACAGCGTTGGTCATCATATCCAGCAGCTCCAGCAGATTTTTGCCGAAAACCATTATTACGCCCGCGCCATTCAAGTCGGCACCCAATGAAATGCCGACAGGGACTGACAGCACCATGCAGATTCCGCTGACGAGGAGAGCCGCCTTTGTGCGGTAGATTCTGAACTTCTGTATGACAAACTGTGTCACCACCTCCTGCAGGGAGATGATGGAGGTCAAAGCGGCAATGGCAGCCATAGCAAAAAACAGCATGGACAGCGTGCCGCCGATGATGTTCATATCTTCAAATACAATAGGCAAAGTAATGAACATCAAACCGACCCCACCCATGCCCATCTCGGCGACGGAAGAACCGGACGCCGCAGCATAGTGAAATACCGCCGGGAAGATTGCAAGGCCGACCATAAAAGTGAGAATGCTGTCAACCAGGCAGATGACCGCTGTTGAGCGAAGGAGGTTCACTTTTCTGCCTGCATAGGAACCGTAACAGATCAAGGCTCCGCAGCCCAGTGACAGAGAGAAAAACGCCTGCCCCATGGCAGACAAAACGCCATCCCAGGACAGTGCGGAAAAGTCTGGCTTGAGATAGAAAGCCAGCCCCTCTGAGACGCCCTCGCCCAGGAACAGACAAAAGGTTATTATGATGACCAGAATGACAAGCATTGTGGGCATCAGTATCTTGGAAGTCTTTTCAATTCCGCTTCGAACGCCTGCGGCAATGATCCCCAGCGCCAGAAGAGCGAATACCGCCGTGTGGAGTATCACATCTCCCACATTCCCCGCAAACTGGTAAAACATGCCTGCATTCCCTGCGAAGGAATTGAGGGAGTACTTGATCGTATAGCCGCCCAGCACCAGATAATAACACATAATCAGCGCCGGGATAACGATAGCGGCCAGACCCAGCCAGCCGAGTTTTGGTGAGATGCTTTTGTAGGCACTTACCGGATTTGCTTTTGCACTTCTGCCGATGATAAATTCCGCCAGCATTGCAACGGCGCCGAGCAGCAGAATACACGCCAGATAAACAAACAAATAAGCCGCGCCTCCGAAAGCACTTGTCTTATAGGGAAACCCCCATAAGTTTCCAAGCCCCACTGCGGAACCGGCCGCGGCAAGTTCAAACCCTATACTTGTACCAAAGCCCGTTTTCCTTTTTCCCACAAGGTCACTCCTTTCTTTCATACCATTTGCCTTCATTTTTATTATATTATAACGGAAACAAATGAAATCAACAACTGAAAACAACCTTTTTGCACACGATTTGATTATTCTGTACGAAAACAAGCTTGAATTTTTGACAGACATTCCAATGGATCCACATATGAAAAATCCCGTATAAAGAAGAGTGACTTCTTTCATACGGGCTATTTCAATTCATTATTATTTGTATTTCTGCTGTCTGTAAACGAGAGGGGTGATGCCCTCGAATTTTTTGAATACTTTTATAAAATAACTGGTATCCACATAGCCCAACTCCAGCGCAATGGCCGACACGCTCTCCCCTGTCTCCCGGAGCATCTGCTTAGCCCAATCCACCTTACGTCGGTTTACATAATATGTGAAGTTCTCCCCCACCTCCCGAGGGAATATCTTGCTGAAGTAGCTGGGGTCCAAATGGCACAGATTTGCCATATCACGCATCGTCATCGTCTCCTGCCGGTGGCTCTCCACATAGTTTACTGCCGGGTATACCGGGCTGCTCTCTGACACAGATAAAGTCTCATTGCCGTAATTTTGCTCAGATATAAAGCTTATCCTGTCAATGTCTGAGGGGAGGCTGGGCAGCCTGCCGTCAGACATTCAGTACATCCCCTTGTTCACTACCGGCTATACCTTCACAGAGTTTCATACCTATGGCGGCTCCCTTATCGCTCTGTGGCTGTTCCCCGTAACAATCATTCTGCCCTTTGCAGTATTCCTGTCCCGTAAAGTATACAAGGCAACCAAAAATCCTTACATTGCCGGTATCCTTATGGGCGTGTTTGTGACCGTAATGACTGCTACCAACCAACTCTGCCAGCCCATGGTATAAGCTTATAACAAAGATATAAAATAAAAACTTAGCCTCATTTTCACTCCAAAGCGCCGCAGTCCCTCGGGGCTGCGGCGCAAGTCATAAATTACGGCAAAAAGAGAGATTTTGACTGTTGAAATACTTGCGGCTCCAATGTAAAATATAAGTAAATTCATCCCTGATATTTTCATTCTTTTATTCCATATTTGAAAGTTATATAACGGTCATAAAAATAGAAATAAAAAGAAAGGAAAGAAAGAAATGAAGAAAAGAAAAAGTGCCAGATTTTGGGTTGCGGTAGCCTTGATACTGTGTCTGATCAGCTCCGTTGGCGCCAGTCTTGTACAGACAAGCGGCGGCAGCATTGAGTATCATGACCTGACCATTGTTACCGACAGCGGCCATGAACTGGATGCTCTGCTGCTGGTGCCTGAAAATGCTACGGCGGAAACTCCCGCCCCTGCCATTGTTGTCAGCCACGGCTGGTACAACAACCGGGAGATGCAGGATCTGAACTATGTTGAATACGCTCGCAGAGGTTATGTGGTAATTGCCATCAGCATGTACGGCCACGGCGATTCGGAGGTCATCGCCTCCAACACCTGGTGGAATGATGAGAACAATGCCAACGGCCTGTACGATGCGGTAAAATATCTCTCTCGCCTGCCCTTTGTTGATGCGGATCGTATTGGTGTAACCGGTCACTCCAACGGCGCTCTTGCATGCCGTGAAGCCGTGCTTCAGGACGATGAGGGTCTTATCGCCGCAGCATTACTGGTTTCCAATGACGCAGTGTATTATGATGAAAATGGCGAATTTTACAATATGTTTGGCTCCCGTGATGCGGCAATCGTTGCCTGTCAGTATGATGAATTCTTCCACCGTGTATACAGCGAAGACGGCAGCTATTCCGCTCCCAGAGATTTCTTGAAGCAGGTAACCGCCCAGTCCTTCCTGTACTTTGGTGAGGACCCTGCGGGTCTTGATGCCAGAGAGGCCGGCGTATTCTATACACAGGAGATCGACGGCGAAGAAGCCATCCGCGCCATATACAATCCCGCCATCACTCACCCCTGGGCACATTTCTCCAAAAATGTTGTAGCGTTCAGCGTGAATTTCTTCAATCAGGCTCTGGGCGCCCCCATTGAGTTGGCCGACAGCAATCAGATCTGGCAGTGGAAAGCCGCTTTCAACGCTGTTGGTGTCGTCGGCTTCTTCATGTTCGTGGTATTCTGCGCACTGGCCATGCTGGATACCCCTTATTTCAGCAGCCTGAAGTCCGAGACGGAGGTTCTCCCCAGGCCAGCCTTCACCGGCAAATCCAAACGCAGCTACTGGATCACTCAGATCGCCTCTGTGCTGTTCAGCATCATTGCCTACTTTGTGGCCTTTATTGTAGGTTATGCCGTCTGGCAGTCCAAGTTCTGGAGCCAAGGTTCCTCCCGCATCATCGGCCTGTGGTCTCTGCTCTGCGGCCTGTTCACTCTGCTGATGCTGCGCGTCAGCAACAAGAAGGGCTCTATCGACAAGGTGGAGCGCGGCATCCGCATCGGCTGGGCAAAGCTGGGCAAAACCATTGTCTTGGCCGTAACCGTTGTCTGCGCCTCCTTCGCGCTGGTGTTCCTGTCTGACTATCTGTTCCTGACAGACTTCCGTCTCTGGTGCTTTGTCACCATCCGCGCCTTCAGCGCCAACCATCTGACCATGATTCTCCGCTTTGTGCCCTTCTGGCTGGTATATTACATTGCCATGAGCCTTGCCGGAAACTGCTACAACTATGTGGAAATGGGCAAGAAGTCCTGGGTCAGCGTCGCACTGCAGATGTTCTTCGTGTTCATCGGGCCGGAGATCATGGTTGTCGTTCAGTACATCACCTTCTACAGCACCGGCTATATGGTGCTGGATCAGCTCACCGGCATAATGGGTATCTGGCTGTATCCCATCCTGGTAATTCTGCCTCTGTCCTCCTGGATCTGCCACAAGATTTACAAGAAGACCAACAATCCCTACATCGGCGGCATTATTATGGGCATTATCGCCTGCACACTGGCTGTCACCAATACCCTCACCGGCTGATTACAACTGCGCTTTTCATTTAAAATAAATATTTGATACGCTTCAAAGCCGTCTCAGTGCCGCTTCACTCGACAGCTCCTTCTGAGAGGGACGTTGGGGCAGAAAGGATTTGATATGAAATACATAATGTCCCTTGACCAGGGAACCACCAGCTCCCGCTGCATTCTGTTTGACCACGCGGGAAACATCTGCTCCACCGCGCAGAAGGAATTCCGCCAGATATTCCCTCACCCGGGCTGGGTGGAGCACGATGCAGACGAGATTTGGACCACCACCCTTGAAGTATCCCGGGCCGCCATAGAAAAGCTGGGTGTCACTGCGTCGGACATCGCCGCTATCGGCATTACCAATCAGCGTGAGACCACTGTGATATGGGATAAGGCCACCGGCAAGCCCATCGCAAATGCCATCGTATGGCAGTGCCGCCGTACTTCCGCAATCATCGATGAATTGAAAACCAAGGGCTACGGCGACATAATAAGGCAAAAGACCGGCCTTGTGCCCGACGCCTATTTCTCCGGCTCCAAGATAAAATGGCTGCTGGACAACACGCCGGGAGCCAGAGAACGGGCCGAAAAAGGCGAACTGCTCTTCGGCACCATCGACACCTGGCTCATCTGGAAGCTGACCGGCGGGGCGGTACACGTCACTGACTACACAAATGCCAGCCGTACCATGCTCTTTAACATCCATGATCTGTGCTGGGACAAGGAACTGCTGGAGCTGCTGGATGTGCCGGAGTGCATACTGCCCGAGGTCAAACCCTCCAGCTGTGTATACGGCAAGTCGGAGTTTGAGCTTTATGGCGGCGAGATTCCCATTTCCGGAGCCGCCGGCGATCAGCAGTGCGCCCTGTTTGGCCAGTGCTGCTTCCTGCCCGGTCAGATGAAAAACACCTATGGTACCGGCTGCTTCATGCTGATGAACACCGGGCGCGAGCCGGTGGAGAGCCACAACGGTCTTGTCACCACCATTGCCGTGGGCTATGAGGACCATGTGGAATATGCCCTTGAGGGCAGCATTTTCGTTGCCGGAGCGGCTGTGCAGTGGCTTCGTGACGAGCTGGGTGTGCTGTCCAGCGCCGGCGAGAGCCTTGAATATGCGCAAAGCGTGGAGGACACTGCCGGCGGGTACGTTGTCCCGGCCTTCACCGGACTCGGTGCTCCCTACTGGAGTCAGGGGGCGAGAGGGGCTATTGTGGGTCTGACCCGCGGCTTCAGTCGCGCCCATCTGGTGCGCGCCACACTTGAGTCTCTGGCCTATCAGACCTATGATATCTGCAAGGCTATGGAGCAGGATTCCGGCATCCGCGTTACTGATCTGAAAGTAGATGGCGGCGCCTGTGCTAACGATTTTCTTATGCAATTTCAGAGCGATGTGCTGAACTGTCAGGTTGTGCGGCCCAGCTGCATTGAGACTACCGCCTTGGGTGCCGCATATCTGGCAGGCCTTGCCGTAGGCTACTGGACGAGTCCCGACGATATTCGCCACAACTGGGTAGTTGACCGAAAGTTCGACTCCTCAATGGATGATGCCAGACGCACTGAGCTTCTGAATGGCTGGCACAAAGCCGTGAAGTGTGCTCTCATGTGGGCGTCAGATTAAATATGCAAGGTCATGTGCCGCCCACGCGGCGGCACATTGACCGGCACATTCATACTAAAACTTATGAAAACGGTTAAAAACCGTTTTATAGCGCGAAGCGCGTTAAGTTTTTATGAGACATAAATTGTGCCTACGGCACAATTTGAGTGTGCACAGCACGCGGGATTCTTGATTAAACTTTTTAATCAAGAATCAGTATCAATCTTCCTCCCCGGTTCAAACCCGCTAAGGCTGGGCTTTGAACCGGAAAGCAAGGGTAAGGCTCTGTACTCACTGAAAACCATAGTACAAAAAAGCAGAAAGGATAAGCCGAAAAAATGACCGATTACACCAAACTCCGCTCCTGTGAGCTGTTTCTCTTTGATATGGACGGCACACTGTACCTGGGCGATAATGTTTATCCCGGAGCTATCGCTCTGATGGAGGGGCTTCCCGCCCTGGGCAAAAAATACATTTACCTGACCAATAATTCCTCCCGTGCCGGTATGGACTATATTACCCGTCTCCGCCGTCTGGGCTTCCCCTGCGAGGCTGAGAATGTGTTCACTTCCGGCATGGCCACCGGTATGTACTTAAACCAGAACTACTCCGGTGCGAAGGTTTATCTTGCCGGTACAAGGGCCTTTTACCGGGAGCTTGTCAGCTACGGTATTGACCTTGTGAATGACGAAAACGGCCACACCGAAGCAGACAAGGTAGATGTGGTAGTGCAGGGCTTTGATACGGAACTGGTGTATGAAAAGCTGGACAAAGCCTGTTACTTCCTGCGCAGAGGGGCTGCTTTCATTGCCGCGAACCCCGACTGGGTATGCCCCATGCCAAACGATGAAGTACTGCCCGACTGCGGCAGCATCTGCGCGCTGCTGACTGCCTCCTCCGGCAAGAAGCCTACCTATATTGGCAAGCCTAACCGGAACATGATAGACGTGATCTCAAAAATGACCGGTATCCCCAATGAAAAAATCTGTGCTGTGGGAGACAGGCTGTATACGGATATCGCCGTGGCACAGAATGCAGGCTCCGTCTCCGTGCTGGTACTTTCCGGCGAGACGGATATGGCGATGGTTGATGCGGCAGAACGCAAGCCCGACTACATTCTTCCCAGCGTAAAGGAACTGCACGAGGTTTTGAATGGATAAATGATATTGTAATGTCAAGGTGCCCCTCTGTTGAGGGGTGCCTTTTCTGTTTGTTGATGTTATCTTCATTCCAACACATCGCAGCAGTCAAAATCGCTGTCGATATAGTGGGCGATCAATCTGACCTTGAAATTCCGCTCCTCGCAGATAGAGCCGGCAGTATCGGTTGTGTCTATATCCTCCGGCAGGACAAACTTGATGCAGTGGACAATCACATCCTGGCAGCTTGCTCTGGTGTGGGCGGGAACGGTCATGGTCTTAAGGCCTCGCTTGTATTCGTTTCCCTGAGAATCCACCTCTGTCAGTACGGCGGCAAGGGCTACCCTCTTATGCGGGCATACTCTTCTCAGAGTCACATCGACCTGCAGCACTCTGCCGAGAGAGCTCATGTCAAGCTCGCCCGCATCATATACCACAGCGTCGGAGCAGCCATCGATTCTCACATTCACAGGCTCCGGGC
>CAZESU010000057.1:0-1509 GCA_964515275.1 uncultured Oscillospiraceae bacterium | reverse complement strand
GATGATGCCCTGTGCCTTTGCCGCTACCGCAATTGGCGTTGGATCCGGCCCTGCAGTGGTAACACCGTCGGTGAACATCACCATTACTCTGGCATTAGTGGATGCCGGGTCAAAAAGCTGCACCGCTTTGGTAAAGGCATCGGCGTGGTTGGTGGAACCGCCCGCCGTCAGAGAATCTATCGCCGCATCAAGCCCCGCTACGGAAGCCTCAGTTTCTTTGTATATTGGGATTTTACCACATTCCCACATGCATTCTCAACAGCTTTGGCGCAAAAGAAGTGGAGTTTGGCCGAAATCTGTGGTATGCTACAAGTAAGGAGTTGAATTTAATGAAGGAAATCGAAAAGGACTGCTGTCCTCACCGCCGCGTCTGCGGAGGCTGCCAGCTTCAGAATATGAACTATGACGAGCAGCTTCTCCATAAGCAGCGCAGGGCAGTATCTCTGCTGGGGCAGTTTGGTCATGTGGAAGACATTATCGGCATGGACCGCCCTCTGCACTACCGCAACAAGGTACACGCCGCGTTCGGGCTGGATAAAAGACGTAAAATAGTCTCCGGCATCTACCAGCCGGGCAGCCACGCTATTGTGCCGGTGGACGCGTGCATGATAGAGGACCAGCTGTCCGACAGGATCATCGTCAGCATACGAAAGCTCCTGCCGGAGTTTAAGATACAGGTTTTTGACGAACGAAACGGCAGCGGCTGGCTGCGGCATGTTCTGGTGCGCCGCGGCTTTGCCACCGGGCAGGTGATGGTGGTGCTGGTAGCAGTGTCCCCCATCTTCAAGCTGCAAAAACCTTTTCTGACAAAGCTTCTGAAGTTGCACCCGGAGATTACTACTGTGGTTCTGAACCTCAACGACCGCTTTGGCCCGGTGGTGCTGGGGCGGAGAGAAAAGGTACTATACGGGGAAGGATATATAGAGGATATTCTCTGCGGCAAGCGATATCGCATCTCCCCCAGTTCTTTTTACCAGATCAACCCCGTGCAGACAGAAAAGCTGTACTCCACCGCCGTGGAATTTGCCGGGCTCACCGGAAAGGAGACAGTACTGGATGCCTACTGCGGCATCGGCACCATCGGCATGACGGCATGCAATAAGGCAAAGCAGGTCATCGGCGTAGAGCTGAACAAAGACGCAATAAAGGACGCTATTGCAAACGCCAGATTGAACGGCGTGAAAAACTGCTGGTTCACCCAGGGCGACGCAGGAAAATATATGAAGCAGATGGTGAAGGACGGGCACCGGCCTGATGTGGTATTCATGGATCCGCCACGCTCAGGCAGC
Source organism: uncultured Oscillospiraceae bacterium (assembly GCA_964515275.1). Classification (GTDB taxonomy): domain Bacteria; phylum Bacillota; class Clostridia; order Oscillospirales; family Oscillospiraceae; genus Limivicinus. The sequence goes on along the minus strand of CAZESU010000057.1, from coordinate 220 downwards.
GATGAACGGTTTATCTCCTCACTGATCAAGTTGTCACCGAAACGTATCGTCTATGTGTCCTGTGACCCGGAAACCCTTGCCCGCGACCTGGGTATGATCTGTGCCGGCGGCTACCGGGTACAGCGCATCCAGCCGGTGGATATGTTTCCCTGCACAAACCATGTGGAGACGGTATGTTTATTGTCCAAACTCAATGTCAAGCAGCATATCGAAGTCGAAC
>CAZESU010000056.1:11089-13294 GCA_964515275.1 uncultured Oscillospiraceae bacterium | reverse complement strand
CAGACAGCTTCTCGGCGTCGAGATCGTCAATTTTCGCTTTCGCGGCGTCCAGGTCGGTGATATCGGCCTTGGCGGCAGACAGCTCCTCAATGCTGGCTGTCACCGCTGTTAGGTCGGTGACATTGGCCTTTTCCGCCTGAAGCGTTCCAATTAGCGCGCTTGTTATTTTGGCGTTCTCGGACACAATCGTTTTGACATTTGCCACATCTGCGCCGACGGCAGACACAGCCTGAGTCAGTGTCCCCACATTCCCCACAGCCGGAGGGGCGGCCTGACAGGTAATGGAGGTCTTGACACCACCGTCATACTCCATGTTCAGAGTAGAGCAGCCTACAGTATATCCCCCGACAGTCACAATATCTCCCGGCTCCAGTAGCAGCCCACCTGGAATAGAATAGGAACCGCCTCGAATGGAAATGCCGCCCACTACACTGTAGGCATAATTGGCGAGTGCCTGAGTTGCCAGGGCGTTCTCAAATCCCAGAGAACCGTCTCCTGCCTCATACTCTGTTGTCGTGGTTGTCTCTGTAGTTATGCCGTCTTTGTCCGTAGTTGTTGTCGTATCTTTGCGGCTGAAGGTCAAGCCGCTGACGGTATAGTTGGTGTCATCTGCCGTCATGCCGTCCGCGTAAGGCTTGACGCTCCAGCCTGCGGCGGCATAGATGACCACCTTCAACTTACCGTCCCGGCTAATAACTGCATTACCGCCCAATAGCATAGCAATGGTTCCGGCAGCAGCGGCAAGGGTGACGCTGCCAAGATTGCCGACGCCGCTTGTAAGAACTACGTTGCTCGCTACAGTTTTGGTGTCCGCATCCAGTTCAATACCCATTTCCCCTACAATATCGGCTAATACGGCGGCTGCGGTGCAGGAGGCCAACACGCTATTAGACGGCGCGTAAGTCACGGCTCCGGCTGTGTACATGAAGTCATAGGCAGTGATAGCAGTTAGATTGTCGGTAGTCTGAGAACTGTCCACCACGCCAGTAAACAAAGGGTACTCCGTACCGTCCGCGTCCCATGTGATGGAAATGGTCTTACCTTGATACAGAGATGTGGATTCCAGTGTGATATCCAGCTTGGCGGAGCAGGCATTCCCGATAGAGAAGCCTTCCCCGCCAGAGACGGCGGGGTTATAGGATGCTCTGATAATCTTCGAGACGTCCTCCACGCCGCCTGTGTAGAGGTGTAAATTGATTTTGGATAGGCCGTCCACAAGGGCTTTTACGCTGTTGCCTACTGTCTGCATGGAATCGCCTCATTTCTCAATAAAATCCACGCTGATTCCGGTTGCCCAGCGCATTCCGTCCGCCCAGCTATATTGCGTGAAAGCAGGGGAGCCAAAGTAGCCAGCAATGGTGTGGGTAGTTCCATCCAGGCTTGGAAAGCTCAGAGTGACAAATCCCTTGTTATAAATGGCACTTAAAATAACGGCAGCCTCCGCAAAACTCAATGCGTTCCACTCAATACTCAATTTTGCTTTGGTGGCAACCAATGTCCCGACCATCTCACCGGTGGCATCGCGCCCTGTGTTTGCGCTCCATACATCTTCGTATGTCTCTACCAGACCGCCGCTTGCTTTCGGAGTGGGTAGTACCGTCCCATTAACGGTGATTTCATATGCCATGGCTACACTCTCCCCCCTTTAGATGTAGTTGCTCAGTGGGTAGCGCCCGGACTTCGCCTCGGAAACGATGTAGTCCACGAAAGCCCTTCCAACTTCACGCCCGTTCAGTTGGCAGATAATCTGAATCGGCTGGTTTTTGCCGGCAGGAGTGCTGATACGGTTGCCTATCTGGTCAGCTACCTTGTCAATCCATTCCGTGTGATTTTCCAGAGGGACTATAGCCTCTGTCCCCGCTTCACCAACCACTGTGTTTCCCATTAGTGTCGCAGCGTTTACGATACCGCCTCTGGCGGCAAAGCTGATTTTAGGCCAGCCAGACAGTCCAAGTGCCTTATAAACCGCTGTTTTAACAGCGCCCACATTGGTGTCATAGGTGATTTTTAGGCCGAGGGTTTTATTTGACCAGCCCTCTTTGAATTTTTTCCAGAGGTCTGCTGCCGAGTTCTTCAGGCTGTTGACAATTGACACAGACCGGTCTCCCCAGCCCTCCTTGAAATCATCCCACAGCGTGGATGCCTTGTCCTTCAGGCTGTTCTTGATCTCTACGCCCTTGTCTGCAACCGTGTTCCACCCGGTCT
>CAZESU010000056.1:0-10829 GCA_964515275.1 uncultured Oscillospiraceae bacterium | reverse complement strand
CTGCGACCGTGTTCCACCCGGTCTTGAAGCTGTCCCACAGCGTGGATGCCTTGTCCTTCAAGCTGTTCTTGATCTCTACACCCTTCTCTGCGACCGTGTTCCACCCGGTCTTGAAGCTGTCCCACAGCGTGGATGCCTTGTCTTTCAGGCTGTTCTTGATCTCTACACCCTTCTCTGCGACCGTATTCCACCCGTTTCTAAACGCCTCGCCGGCATTGGCTCCGACATCCCACCAAATCTGTGCTTCGTCCGGGCTCATGCCCGTGGAGACAGTGAAGTTAGCTTTGGCCGTTGATTCTGTGATGGTCTTCCCTGTTTTAGTGTTCGCTCCGGCATTAAACAGAGTAGACACCCCGGTTGTCACCGCCGTCCACAACAGTCCACCCAACGCGCTGACAATCCCGCTCCAGTCCAAGCCGTCCAGAAAGTTTGTGATTGCTTCCTCCAGATTGGTTTTCAGTTCCTGGTCGCTGATCGCCGTTTTGATAGCGCTTATAATTCCCGTGGCAATCGAGTTCAGCGATTCGCCAAGTATGCCCCAGTCCTCCGGGGTCATGCTTTCAAAGAACTGATTGATGGTGTCAGCGATTTGTGTTCCGAGGTCTTTCCAGTCATCTGCGGTCATATCATTTGCAAAGCCTGTGATGAGATCTGTAAAACTCTTCATTGCAGTCCCCAGCACAGTTCCCACTTTACTCAGGCCGCCGCCGCTAATGAAACCTTTCAGGGACGTGGCGATATTCGTTCCGAACTGTGTCCAGTTAATAGAGGACATCAGATTGGTGGCGCTTTCGCACAGGGCGGTCAGCGTCTCTCCAAGAGTGGTTCCGAGATTTACCCAATCCACTGTGTCAATTGCCTTTTGGATGTCCTCTCCAAGCACCGTCGCTATATGCTGCAATGCTCCCGTGCTAATCAGGCCATCAATACCATTTATCGCGCCGTTGATAGCATCACCCAGCGCATCCCCAATAGTGATATCCGATGCTGTATAGCTGCCCAAAAAACTGTTGACAGCATTTCCGATTTTCGCTCCAAGTTCCGAAAAGTCAACTTTCATTAGTTCTGCCGCTGCCGTACAGATTCCGCCGAGAAGTGTTCCGAGCGTCTGCGCCGCCGTGGTAAAGTCAATGGCAGCAATCGTCTTCTCTGTGATCGACCTTATCTTGGCCGAGATGCTCGCCCAGTCCAAGCCGGACACAAGACCAGCGGCAATGTGGATTCCGTCATTGATGTGAGCGGCAATGGCCTTCCCGATTGTCTCTGCTTCCAAACCGGCAAACAGGCTGTTGATCGCCTCGGCAATTCCAGATCCAAGCTCTTCACCCCTAATGCTTGAAAAGAAGGTGCCAACCGCGTCAGCAATAGCATTCAGCCCGTCCGCCACCAGGTTTCCAAGTCTCTCCCAGTCAAGCCCTTCAACAGCTCCGTTGATGATTCCCGCGATATTGCCGGCCCACTTCACGGCAAAGGGCCGGAATATATTGATCGTCCATCTATCCAGGGCGGTAATTGCCATATTCATACCATTCGCAAATGCGGCTCCAACGCCCTCCCAATCTCCGTTAGCAAACGCCTCCTTGATTTGTGCGATCATATCCGCCACGGCCTGCCCCCACGGCGTCCCAGACAGATCAATATCCTCTGTGGTAAACATAGAGGAATAATCAAGGGCATCGCTTCCGTTGGCGCCGGAGGACGGGGTATTGCTGTCCAGACGGTTGATTTCATCAAAACCAAGCAGGGTATTTCTCAGATCCTTCGCCGAGCTGCTGGCATCGTCCAACGCATCCGCCCATGTGGTGGGGTATTTTACCGCTTTCGTCCATGTGCTTGCCCCGGTCAGGGTGGCAATCAGCATATTTACAACATTAATAAAATCCACAAATTTATCGACAACATACTCGATTAGGGGTGCCAGTGCATTCAGTGCCGGAGCCAAAACCGCCGCAATGCTGTTTTTCAAATAAAGCATTTCCGTGGCGCACAAGTCCATCGTGTCCGCGAATTTCCCGCCGTAGTAGTAGAGATTCTGCATCCCGGTTGTGATGCCATTCACAACATTTGTGATTAAAATTCGCATGATTCTGAATTTAACCACTTTTGCAAGGCTGGTCAGTGTGGATGATATCGCCTTGGTTATAGATGTAGATGTAAGTTCCGTGAGGCCGGTAGCAGAAAAAAGTTGATCGGTGAATTTGCCAAGCAGCCCATTGACTGTTTTCAGTGGGTGCGCTATAGATGCGATCGTGTTAGGCAGGTCCTTCAACGCCTGACTTACCGCGTGCCTTGCGGCTGTTTTCAGGTTGTCCGCCAGAGTGCCAAAAGCGTTGGCCATCAGCCGGAACGGAGCAGTGGACACCGAAGCCGTCAAATGGGCAACGCAGCTTGCCATAGCGGTGAAAGACTGAACTGCCCCCTTAACAACACTTGTCAGCCCGGAGATCACCCGCCTCAATCCGTCAAAGACCAAAAGCGGGGCTTCAGATACCGCCCCTGCGACGGCTTCACCCAGCCCGACAAAAGCCCCCGCCGCACCGCTGGCGTTTTTCATAAGGCTGCTCACGGTGTTTTTGAATGCACCGCCAACCGTCGCGGCGCTGCTCCATGTGGATTTTACTGTAGCTGCCACCTGGCGGAGCGAGGAGGAAATTGTGTTCAGCAGTTCCGGGACATATTTCAGATAATTCGTAGAAGAAGCTATAGAAGGACTTTGCGAGCTGCTGTTTCCTACAGGTGGGCTGTTGATGCCTGTGCCGCTTCCTACAGAGGGGACGCTGACGCAGGTGCCGCTATCTATAGGGGGGCTGTTGATGCCGGTGCTGTTGGATGCCTGCTTCAATGCCCGTCCAGCGGCGGAGGCATTTCGCGAGATTGCCGCAAGGTCGGAGATAAAGCCTCGCAGATTGCCGTCCTCAACGCTTTTGTTCAGCTCTTTTACGGCATCCGCGATTTCCCGCAGTGCCTCTCTGAATCTGTTCATAGCGGAGGAATCAATCTGCGAGATGGCTTTGAATCCATTTATAAAGCTGTTGAATGACGGCAGCTTCACTTTGCTCAGGCCGCTCATTGATTCCGCCAGCTTGGTCAGAACCGTGAAATTTTCACCCTTCATTTCGGCAAGCGTCTGCTTCAGCTTCCCCAGTCGGGTGGATATCGCATTCAGTGACTTGCTCTTAGCGGCCAGACGCTCTAAAGAGGAGGCCAGACCATTCAGCGCGGAAGCAGCCTCTTGGCCGTCCGATATAATTTTCAGCGATAGGCTGTCAATTTCCGTACTCATGTGTCGTGACCTCCTCTGTTTTTTTGTCTGCGCTTTTTTCGGCCCATGCCCTGACGCCGGCCTTGAACCGTGCCAGGTCTGCCGCGCGCGTTTCCTTTTTCTGACGCTCGACGTCCTCAAGCAGAACTGGAATTGGCTCACGCGGATATTCAGATTGCTTGGAGAATAGAGCGGAAACACCACGCATAGTGTAGATGCCGCTCATCCATGCCTCCCGCTGTACCCGCCTGATACGAATGCACTCTGCCCGGAAATAGGTCAGGACAAGCTCCGGCCTGCCATTCCAGTATTCATCCAGTGTCATGCCGATAGAGAGGTAGTAGGGGGCGAGGACCTCAAAAAGTTCCTGATTTTTTAGGTGTTCGGAGGTGAGGCTGTCAGTCAGTCCCGCCTCCATGTAGCGTTTCCCTGCTCTTTGTCCGCCAGCAGCGCCTCTACGGGGGCAGCGTATTCCTCGCCCAGTGCGGTGAGAAACCCGGCTTTATCCTGGATCTCGTCATAGATCTCGTCTACCAGCTTGCGCTTAATGCCCCTGTTGTAGGTGCTGGCGGCGTAGTAGACCAGGATAGGAATCATGGTATTCGGCTTGGTGTCAATCTCCGCGGGGTTAAAGCCAGCGTTTTCAGCCGCTGCCGCCGATTGGCGGGTAAATCCGAAGGGATACTCTGTGCCTTTATACTCAACTGTAATCATTGTCTAAGCCCCCTCTCTCAACTCAGGCTGCTTCGATGAACTCCACGTCGGAGGAAGCGAAGCAGTGCAGGGTCATCTCCAGAGCGGAGTTAACCGAGCCATCGGACAGGGAGACGGCAAGCCGCCCTTTCCATTTAGCCCCGGTGCCGTCGGAAAAAGTCAGTCTCTGGTACACTTCGGTGTCACCGAGAGCCTGAATCTCCGCAAAAATCTTAGGATCATAGTTCGCGGTCATGTCATTGGCGGAGGTAGAACCCTGAAGCCCCGGGATGCTGGTATACCGGGTGTTCCTCATGTGAGTGACATCAATACTCTCAGGAGAACCAAAGGGATCAGAGAAGGTTTTGATGTCAATTTCGGTATAGGTGCCGCTCTCGGTAGTGGCGTAAGAAAAATAACTGCCAATTGTGCTGATTGGGGATGCCATAATAACATTCAACTCCTTGTATAGATGTGTCGATTCCCGTCTACCTCTGCCTCATAAGTAGCTGTGATGCAGTAGACGGTGGAATGGTATAGGTCAGGTGTTCGTGTGACGCTCTTTCGTATAAAGTTGCTGGACGTGAACCACTGGTCAACGGTTTGAAAAATCGCTGCAGCCTCCTGCCGTCTGCCGGTGTCAGCGCTTGAATAAACTCTCACACGGTAGGTGACGGCGGCATACTTTTCCCGCTGCGCGCTGTCAATGCGGGTCAGGACATTGCCGGTTTCCTGTATTGTGACACACGGGAGAGCAGCAGGGCGTTTGGCGGATTCTTCTCTCACATCCACGTCTGGCAGTATGGCTTTGACCTCTGATACAACGGCATCGAAGATATCAATCACCGCCAAACACCTCCCTTGCTACGTCTGCTGCCCGCTCCGCTATGCGTTGGGCCGCTCCTGTCATCGCCTCTGCCGGGTCGCTGCCGGTGGTGAGTACCACTTTTTCTTCCCGATCACCGCCGGGATAGAACCCCCACACAGGCCGCTTTCCGTAGCCTTTACCGTAAGTGCCGTGCTTCGGGGCCTCTGGATAAAGCATACCCTCGCCGCCACCACTGTGACTGTATTCCGGGTGAACAACGCCGGTGCCAAATTCCAAAAATCCGACTTTCGGCCCGGTCGCTATGATCTCGGTGACTTCACCTTGCGGCTCCACCGTTACGGTCACGTCTGTGTCATCGCCGTCATAGCCGCTGACTGCCGCCTGGAATCTCTCGCGGGCCACTTCCGCGCCCTCGTTCGCCAGCTTTTCCAGCATCTCTGCTTCTCGCCGACCCAGGCTTTCCTGATAGTCTCTAATGCGCCGGGCGGCAGCTTGGATGGAGGATGAGCTTAACGGATCGATCTCAATCTCCATTCTGGGGTACCCCCTTAATGCCGATCAGGTGACAGGTCAGACCATTACAGACAGAGGTCACAATGTAGTTGTACCGTTTATCGGTGGAGATACCCACCCATAATCTGTCTCCTTCATGCAGCGGGTCTTCCCCAACAATGGATATGGTACGGTCGTACTCTGCATAGGGGCCAAATGGCTGTGATTGCCACGTCCCCGTGCCGCCTGAAATATTGCACTGGAGGCTCACAGGATCGGAAAATGTGGGGTATGTCTCCGTTGTTTCTTCGCCGTCGCTGTCAGTCACCGGTGCGTTTCCAATGTAACTGGCATACCAGATCGTGCGCATATTGCGTTTAAGACCCCTCATGACAGCACTCCCGCCATAGGCGTGATCCGCCGCAGCAGAGTTGGCGGGATATCCCCATCTTCATAGACACAGGTCACGCCATTCTCAGTGCGGCTTGTCTCGCCCTCCGCTCCGCGCTTATTTAGCATATAAGCGGCAATTTCCACCTGGGTCGTGTGGTAACAGGAGGGGATGTTCTCCGTGCCGTCACCAAACGGGTAGAGTTTTCTCAGCACAACGCCCCTCGCCAGCTTTAGGTAGGCGAGCAACACGTCACGATTTTCCTCGCCGGTCAACGTTTGAAGTAATTCCAGCTTGCCATCCTGTGTCATACGGCCCGCCTCCTTTCAGATCACTCGCTTACGGTCTTGACGGTATATGTGTAGGTTGGCGCGGTAAACTCAGTGGAGATGTTGGTAAATTTACCGTGATACCACTCCGGGCCATGGTCAAGGCCGATCTGCCCGAACAACTGGTACTTCTCTCCAGCGCCAGTCTTAGCAAGCGGCTCCAGGAAGAAGTTGCCCTTGCCGGGGACGGGCTGATAAACCGGGGAGATCACGTCCAGATTCAGCAGCAGAGCGGTTCCGGCAGGCAGGCACTCGCCCAGATAGAGGTACACCACGCCAATCGGAGTGAGCAGACTGGACAGCTTAATACCGTTGACCTCCCGGCTCTCCGGGACAACAGTCAGACCATTCTGCGCGGCATCGGCATTCAACTGGAACATGGTCGTGGTGTCACACCACAGGCAGAGACTGTCTGTAGGAGCATTGGCCTCGTAGACTTTCTTCATCATGTCCGCCACATCCCACAGGCCAAGTGCGCCGCTCGCCTTATCAATGACGTTAGTCTCAACTGCCGTCACAAGGCCACGGGTCTTGTTTGCCTCGCTGTCACTGCCAGCTTTCTTGTAGACGCCGTTAATGAAGGTGTACTCAATATCCCGGCTTACTTTCTGGATCTTCGCCGCTACCTGAAAGTCCAATTCACGCATCGGGTTCGCCTGCTGGTTCTCAATGTTGATGCCATTCAGCGTCCCCATGTTGGACTGCTTCCCATAAGAGATGCCTACGGATTCATGGAAAATCTGGGTCACGTTTGTTTTCTGCTCACGGGTAGTCACGGTCGCGTCAGGGGCGGTCAGGGAATCGCTCTCGCTGATCTCAGGCTGTTCGCCATCTCCACCGGCTGTATATTCCTGCCCGGTCACAAATTCCACATGATTAGTCGTTTTCGCCCTGCTTCCGATAATGGAAGAAAGCGGGGTACGAGTATTCCCCTTGTTGAAAAGCATACCGCTGTAATTCAGTACGCCAAAGCTGGTCGCAATCGTATCAGCCATGATTCTTTACCTCCAATTTTATGATTCGTTGTCTTCCTCTTCTTGAGCTTGCAGACGGGTGTAGTAGGCGGCGGCGGCAAAGTTGCCGCTCTGCTGGGCCTCGGATATTTTCTTGCCGTAGTCTATACCGTTCTCCGGAGCGCCTGCGGCAGGTCTTGGAGTGCGTCGCATCTGGTCTGCCATGATCTGTTTTTTCTGTGTTTCCAGATACTGGCTCTGGCCAGCCAATACGGCGTCCATATCCCCGTCTACCATAGCGGTAGCAGTGGTTCGCGCCAGTTCCTCCTCATAGCCGGTGGCCAACAGCTTCGCCGTCCACTGGGCGAGGGAGATGTCTCTCTTCAGGCCTTCGTTTTCCTGCCTCAGATTTTCGAGAGCTTCCTCCCGTTCGGCCTGCGCCTGTTCCTCGGCGGTCTGCCTGTCACGGAGCTGGTTTTTAAAGCTCGCCGCTTCGGCGTTGGCTCTGGAAAGCTGGGCTTTCAGCTTGTCCAGATCGGTCTTGCGCTGCCCGGCATTAGCCCGTTCCAGAGCAGCAGAGATCTCATCCTCCGTCATGCCCTCTTTGTAGGCGTCACCTAGCAGTTCCTTTAGATAACTCACAGTGTATTCCTCCTTTGCGTTTTTTAGTGGCGGTTCCCTCCGCGCTGATTTCCGTTTTACCCTCTTGTCTGAGCTTGCGTTTGTTATGGCGGTTCCCTCCGCCTATGGTTTGGAAGTCATGCGCTTCCAGTCGCATACGGCCTTAGCAGGACGAAGCAGCGGCATCCGCAATTATTCTCCGCCAGCGCAAAGTCACCGGGATATAATGCGCTGTCTCCGTCCCATGTAAAAAACGCTTCGTTTAAACCTACCTGCATCCAGTTCAGATAGGCGTGCGAATCCCGGACTTTATCGTCCATCATTGTGTACCATACCTTAGAGACTTCCTGACCGGTCTTTTTGGCATATTGGTTTCCGCCATCCTGTATGGCGGCGTTATATACTCGGTGATACTCTGACGCGGCCAGGGTCTGTAGCTCTGCCTCGTTTTCTGCTTCTATGTGGTCTGCCGCTCTATCGGCGAATGTCTTCCCATCAATCAGGTGGTAAATTGCCTCCTCCATCTCGCGGGGGAAGGCATCCGGGCTGAAATCCAGCATCTCCCCGGCAGCTTGGACGCCATCTCGATACGCCAGCGTCAGGAGCGCCAGAATATCATCAATGACCTGCCGCCTGCGCTCCGATCCCGCTGCCGTCTTGTAGCTTGCGGAAATCATAGCCCTTATTTCTTCATAATCTGGTGTCTTTATCGTCATGTGGCGTGCGCTCCCCCAAAAAAAGCGGAGCCATGAGTATTTAACTCACGGCCCCGTTGGGCTTCCCGGGACCTCCGTTCCGGGTCTTTGCATTTCTCTGACGCTTTGGCGGCGTTTCCGCCGGGTCTGCGTCCCGTTTCTTTCGTCTGATCTCAATGATGGATATCTGGCCTTTTTCAATTGCCAGCTCCACTCTGCTGCCTCGGTTAAGCAGCTCCCGCATCAGCGTTATCATCTGCGGAGTAAATTGCGCCTGGCTCATCTGGCTGCTTCACCTCCTGCTCTTTGATGTATTCTTCACTAATCGCATAGGCCAGATCCGGGTCGGTGAACAGGCCGGAATGCTCAAACGCCAGCCTTGGATGTACTTTCTCGTTTTTCAGCATCAGGTCAAGTACTTGAGCCTTCTGAGTGACATTCTCATAGTTCCGTCTGGTGAAGCGTATTTCAACATCATGCACCTTCAGGCGTATATCCGTCAAAGTGTGGCAGATATTCAGCAGAATACGCAGCATTCGCCGCTCGGACTTCTTAAATTGAAGTTCCGTGTCTTTGGCTCTGGCTTCCGCCGCCGACCAGCCATCCCGCATAATAACAGCGGAGCCGGTGTCGCTGGTAGAAGTACCGCCGTTCCGGTTAGGCATCCCGCAGATGGTCAGTACCGTCTGATACATATGGTCAACCAGCGTCTGCGTCTCGCTTTGATTGAGGGAATTGGTCAAATAAGATATATCTGCCACCGTCTGAGGGTCGATATCTCTGAACTTGATCGCGCCCTCCTCGCGCAGCCTTTCGTAATCGTCGGAGGTAATATCCACATTGTGAAACAGCATAAGTGACTGGATGAATTGCTCAACACCGTCCAGGCGGTTACTGTCTGTCAGGTTAATGGCATCCAGCAGAGGCAGTACCAGTTCAAAGGCTCCGATCCTGGCCAGATTGAGCGGGTACTCAATAATGGGAACGTCTCCCAGAAGATGAGGCTCCGCCCTCACAATTTTGGATTCCACGATCTCGTAGTAGGTGTCTCTGCTATAGCAGGAATAGTGGACTATGCCGTTTTCGTCCTTCACATACCGGACGCCCAGCACAGGCTCGTCACCCAGCCCATTGTGATACACCACGAAAGTATTCCGTGGGTCGAGTGTATAGATTTCAAACGGTGCGTCATCTTCCCGCCCCAGTTCGTCCGGCAGGATCATCCTGAACGCCGTGCCGCAGATATGGAACCAGTCTGCCAGTTCCTTATCCTTCGCCGCCTTTTCCTCGGCAAAAACATATTCGTTCAGCAGCGTGATCCCTTCCGCAATCCCGTCTCCGTCACCACGTGAGACGTATTGCAGCGGCTCCCCCAGGAGGTACCCGCTTTTAAATTCCACGACCTCATTGGCTCGGTTCTCTACGATATGATTGCATATCTCCGGGCGGACGGCCTTCGTTCGATCCAGAATCGGCTGGCGCCCCTTGTAATAGCCCCACAGATACTGTATCTCGCTGCGGTTCTTCCAGTGCCACGGCAGGGCCTTTTCCAGTATAGTCAGCACATTCTTATCCGTGACTTCGCTCTCATCCGTCCGGAGTACCCGCCGCCCGTGCAGCTGACCACTTATATTCTCTTTCACTTGCTCCACCCCCCTGCACTTTTTTTAAATATTATACCGCTTTCTGATTTAATTGTCAATATAAAACCACGTTGTTCTAAAACACTCTTTGAAAAATTTCGACTTTCGGCATGGCAAGGCCCCGCAGTTCGTTCTCCAGCAGAGAGAGGCTGTCCGGTGCGTCATCATGTGGCACCTTGCCGGAGCGGGTATAGGTGGTCAGCTGCTTCATAAAGCCCGCATATTGGCTGTTCTTGGGGTAGGCCGATGCGTCCTTGAAGTAAAACCGCTTGATAATGCTGTCAGACGCGAACTCGATTCTGGTCTGCTTGTTGGAAATTGTCCGTTTGGTTCGGACGGAGCAGTGATAGCCCCTATCCCTCAGCAATTTTTCTACATCTCTGGCAAAGTAGCTTCCGGCGTTGTTGCTCTCAAAAGTGACCGAGACTACCTTGTTGTCCATCAGCGCCTTCGCGCATTCCGGCTTGGTCGTTTCCGGTGGGGCGTCATCAAATACCACATCCACGATATAGACTTCCTCCCCATATACAGCGGCGATCGGCATGGAACAGTAGTCCTCGCCCTTGTCTGCGGTATCACATACGGCAATAACGCTGTCTGGGTCACGGTCAACAGGCAGTTCAAAGAACATATTCAAGCTGTCCTTTGGAAACAGCAGTCCCTTTGCCTCAAAAGGCTGCTGCTGGAACTCGCTTTCCCACTGCTCCGCAGACAGCATATCGCGCTGCTCTCTGAAATATTGAGTTGTGAATACTTTCTTCCCCTCTCTGATGTACTCGTAGTTGCTCTCGTCCGTCTTTTGATCCAGCGCGGGAACTTCGATCGCCCTCCAGTTCCACTTCTGCTTTTGGGCTTCTTCCTGTAAGCGGCCTATGGGGTCGTAGAGAGAATAGCGCGTGCCGGTCGCGACAATGGGAGTAC
>CAZESU010000055.1:0-13576 GCA_964515275.1 uncultured Oscillospiraceae bacterium | reverse complement strand
ACCAAAGACCTTGACCTCCTCGGCCTCAAAGCCGGGATCCATGGTCTTGTAGGGGTGCTCCCAGTCGCCGATGACACCCATGCGCTTGAAGCCCTCCATCTGCACATCGATGTAGTGCTGAGCAAACTCATGACAGGCAGTGCGGAACTCAGCCACAGACATGGCCTTGTGGTTGAGCTTGTTTTGTTTGATGATGGCGGACTCGATGGGCATGCCGTGGTTATCCCAGCCGGGAATGTAGGGGGTATAATAGCCGCGCATGGCATAGGAGCGGGTAATAAAATCCTTGAGGGCTTTATTCAGGGCGTGGCCCATGTGCAGGCCTCCGTTGGAAAAGGGAGGGCCGTCGTGAAGGGAGAAGAGAGGCTTGCCCTCGTTCTTCTTCAGCAGCTCGTTATAAATGTCCTGCTCTTCCCATTTTTTCAGCATCTCGGGCTCACGCTTGGGCAGCCCGGCGCGCATGGGAAAATCGGTTTTCGGCAGATTTAATGTAGAATTGAAATCCTGTGACATAAGTGTGTCTCCTAATTTATTCAGAATATGTATAAGCAAACAAAGGGGCGCGCGCCATTGCGCTCGCCCCGGGGTATAAATACTGTGTCGCTATCACAGAGTGAAAGACTGGGTGCTTTCAAAGCTCTTAACCGGCTTTGCGGCAGGGGCGTCTATAACCGGAGTGATGTCTATATTGACAGCGGGCTCCGGCTGTATTCGCGCCATAGAGTCTTCGATACTGCGGACAGTGTCTTCAACGGAAACTCCGCTTGCAGCAGGCTTCGGCTGCTCCTGCTGGGGCAGAATGCCGCTGCTGATGGCGTCGATATTTTTCAACTGATTATTGCACAGCTCACGCGCAGCCTGGAAGAACTTTGCGGTGGCAGCCTTTGCAGCAGCAAGACGCTTCTCCTCGGCGGCAGTCTGCTCGGTAATGGAGCCAATCTGGGTCTTTACCTGACGCTCTGCATCGGCGATCATGGCGGCGGCACGGGTGCGGGCCTCGTTCTCAATCTGAACGGCCAGCTTCTGGGCGGAGAGAACCGCCATATTCAGCGCCTCTTCGTTTGCACGGTATTCCTCTATCTTGTCAACAAGGACCTTCATCTTGCTCTTAAGGACGGCATTTTCCTTTTGGGAAGCGGTGATATCATCGGCAAGCTCTTCCAGAAAATCATCAACAGATGCCATGTCGTAACCGCTGCCGCCAAATCTGGCTTTATCAAAGGTCTTTTCTCGAATGTCCTGAGCGGTAATCATATCTTTATCCACCTTTCATTTCATTTCTCTTAAAAATACTGCCCGTCACTTTCAGGCTGTTCTGCCTGAGTACCCAATATATCTACATTCTGAGGGGTGACAAAATATGTCTTTGCGGAGACGGGAGTTATCTTTCCCTGAAGGGCAAAGGTTATGCCTGAAAGAAAGTCCAGCAGACGGCGGGCCGTCTCGGTCGGCAGACCCTCCAGCGTCATTACGACGCTGCGACTCTGGTTCAGGTGATTGACAAGCTCTCCGGCCTCGTCAAAGGTCTTGGGATTAAAAAGAATCACCTGCTGCTCGCTCCCGCCGAAATTGACGGTGCGCTCCCGCTGTGCTGCCTTAGGCCTGGCAGTGCGCCGCGCGCCCAGAACACCCAGCAGGCCGCCTTCCGCCACGGGCTTTACCGGCTTGCGTGCAGGCTCCGGCGTGGAGGAAGAGTCCTCGCCGAAGGAGCTTTCAAACGCAAGCTGAGCCGGACTTGCGGAAGAGGCGGATGTGAAGCCGGAGCTTGAGCCTTCAAAGAAGTCGTTATCGTCATCGTCGTAGGGTTGTGTAAGTTTTCTGAGTTCGTCCATGAAACCCATGGTTCAGCCTCCAGTGAGATATGCTATAACTTTGGATATGCGTTATACCTGTCGTTCAGGGTAAACGCGTGCGCCAAAGATGGCAGAGCCGACCCTGACCATGTTGGCGCCACAGGCGATGGCGGTCTCATAATCGGCGCTCATGCCCATAGATAAAAAATCCATGCATATATTATCGTATTTTTTCCCGCAAATGTCAATAAAAAGCTGCTTCATTCGGGCAAAATATGGCTCAATTTCCTGCTGGGAAGAGCATTTTGGAGGAATCGTCATGAGTCCGCGGACCCTGACAGAGCGGAAAGTACCCACTTCTGCGAGGGAATCAGAGAGCTCTTTCGGAGAAAAGCCTGATTTGGAGTCTTCGCCGCCGATGTTCACCTCCAGCAAGATGTCCTGAATGATGCCCTTTGCTGCGGCGGTCTTGTCGATCAGGCGGATAAGCTCAAGGCTGTCCGCGCTCTGAATCAGGGAGGCAAGTCCCACGACTTGCTTCACCTTGTTTTTCTGCAAATGGCCGATAAAGTGCAGTTCGGCCCCTTCGTAGGCGCCCTGCGCCTGCTTTTCCACCATCTCCTGCACCCGGTTTTCTCCGCAGATTTTAATGCCTGCGGTAATAGCCTCCCGGACACGGCTGCTGTCGTTCATTTTGGAGGCGGCCACCAGAAATATGTCCTCCGGTCTGCGCCCGGCCTTGTCCGCTGCTGCGGCTATGTTCGCCCTGACTTGGGCCACGCTTTCCCTTACATCCGTCATGCTATCACTTTTCCCTCGTATATTTCTTTGCCGGAGACGACCACTGTGTTCCCCTCGCGCAGGGCGTCTGCCGCGGTGGAGAGGGCGGCGATGCAGTTGTCTCCGTCTGTATATATTATATCCACCGCCTTGCATTCTACAATACCGGCGGTGACTGTATAAACAAAATTGTTCCCGTCCTCATCACAGCGGACGGCGCTGACCGGCAGACTGAAGCCGGTATATTCAGAAAAAATCATCTGCGCAGAGCATTTTCTCATGCACATATATTCATCTCCGCCTGCTGTAAGGCGCAGGACAAGCGCTCTTTGCCCGGACTCTGCCGGGCTGAGAGAAAGGATATAACCCTCCGCTGGGGTGTCAAAACCCTCAAACAGCACGCGGCAGCGCCCCTCCTCAGGAACCGGTGCATCAGCGGATACAAAGGCGGCGTAATACCAGCCAAAATCCAGCACCAGCCGTCCGCCTTCCGTTGAGCCGGGCTTTTCGGACAGAATGTTGGTGAGCGTCTGGACGTCCAGACCCACAAGCTCGTCCGGAGAGAGATTTTCAAATCCGTCGCAGCTACTGTAATACAGGGCGGAACAGGGCACTTCGGAAGTGATGTCCGCCGGAAGGCGGCTGCCATCGACCGGGCGGAACTCCCCGGCGGGGCAGAAGCTCTGCTCCCGCCGGACGGCGATACCCTCCAACTCTGCGCTGTCTGTCAGCGTGACGGGCTGGACGGTCAGTGTGTTCAGTTCCACATCAAGGCTGCTCCACAGCTTCGCGCCTCCGTAGGCGCATACCGCCAGAAACAGCACAGAGACCACGAGCCGGGTAAATCGCTGTTCTCCGCCCACTTATGTATCGGAGTCAAGGGGAATGGGCCTTGGCGGTACGATGGTGGATATCGCATGCTTATAAATCAGCTGCTGCTTCCCGTCGGAATCCAACACCACGGTGAAGCTGTCAAAGCCTTTTACTGTCCCATGAAGCTGGAAACCGTTCATAAGAAACATCGTCACTACAGAACGGTCCCGCCTTGCCTGATTGAGGAAAATATCCTGGAGATTTTGCGTTTTCTGCATTTCAGCCAACTCCTTTTTCTGAAGCGGCTGTATTGTTCCGCCGCCTCTTCATAATGTATTCGTACCTGACGGTACGGTACACTATGATATACCGCGGCTGAGCAAATATTCGGTCGAAAGCCGTCGCGCCCATTCAAAATCAGGGTCGCCCTCCCAGAGTATGCGCAGAGCCTCTTTATCCCGCCCAAACCAGGTGAGCTGACGCTTGGCATAGCGGCGGCTACCCTGCTTGATAAGCTCTATGGCCTCTTCGCGGCTGATCTCGCCTCTCAGCGCCATAGCGGGCTCTTTGTAGCCGATGGCCTGCATAGCGGTGCAGCACTCCGACAGGCCGGAGGATAAAAGCCCCTGCACCTCGTCGAAAAGCCCCTGCTCCACCATTGCATCCACACGCCGGTCTATCCGAGTGTACAGATCCGCCCGGTTCCGAAAGCTCAGAACGATTTTTGCCGCGTCATAGCGGGGCGGAAGCGCACGGGTTCGCCGGTCATGTTCGGTGATGGTGATACCGGTAAGCTCAAAAATCTCAATTGCCCGGACGATGCGCCGCTTGTCCGAAGGATGGAGCTTTTCTGCCCGTTCCGGGTCAAAGCGGCCGAGCCGCCGGAGCATGGCCTCTCCTCCCAACACCTCATATTCATCGGACAGCCTTTGACGCAGACCCTCGTCCCCATTATTTTCAGCGAAATCACGCCCGGATACAAGGGAGTCGATGTAAAGCCCGGTGCCGCCCACCAGAATGGGCCGCTTTCCCCGGGAGAGAATATCATCACAGCAGCGGGAGGCCTCCTCCACATAGCGGGCAACGGAGTAATTCTCCTCCGGCTCCGCCACATCCAGCATGTGGTGAACGGCGGCAGCGCGCTCTTCTGCGGTCGCCTTTGCGGTGCCGATGTCCATCCGGCGGTAGACCTGCATGGAGTCTGCGGAGACGATTTCCCCGCCATATTGCTTGGCAAGCTCAATGCCGAGCCTGGTCTTACCTGTGGCCGTGGGGCCGCAGACCACAATGATTTTTGGCGTCATACTCATACGATGCGCTTGAACTGCTTGTCCAGCTCCTTCCTTGTCAGCGTTACGGACACAGGCCTGCCGTGGGGACAATATTTTACCGCCCCGGACAGCACAGCCTGAACGATGCGTTCAAGCTCCTCTTCCTGATTGTCCCAGCCGGCCTTGATGGCTGCCTTGCAGGCAACCGTGTGCAAGATCTCGTCCCTTGCGCTTTTCGGGTTCGGATCTTTGCCCCGGCGGAGCTTTTCGCAGATCTCCTCCAGTGCGGAGGCAACGTCTCCCGAGTCCATATCGGCCGGCACAGCCCGGACGATAAAATCTGCCTGACCGAAGGGTTCTATCTCAAAGCCCAGTTCCGTTAGAAGCTCACCGTTTTGCTCAATGAGCTCCGCGTCCTCGCCGTTGGGACGGACGGTCACCGGAGACAGCAGACTTTGAGCCATAATCTGCCGGTCCTGAGCCTTCAGCCGGTCGAAAATCATGCGCTCATGGGCGGCGTGCTTGTCGATTAGAATCAGCGTCTCTCCCTGCTCGACGATTATGTAAGTCTTTAGCGCTTCCCCCACTATCTTGTGGTCAGGTATCGGGGAACTTTCAACATTTTGAACAGGTTTTTCAACAATTCTGCTTCCTGCAGAGGGGAAAGCCTCCGTTTTTTCAACCGTTTTGGGACTTCTTTCCGTCGAAAAGGGACGATAAGGAAGCTCCATGCGCGTCTGATAGGCAGGGGAAGGACTCTTCAGCGGCACACTCCCGCCGGGCTTTGACACCATGGGAGCAGACTTCGGCGCCGTGACAGAATAGGAATTTGCACGGAAATCTGCCGCGCTCATGCTGCGGTAAAAGTCCGCTTTGGGCTCTGCCAGCTTCCGGGTAGAGGGGGATATCTCAATCTGTGCGGTCCTCTTTTCCCCGCCGAGGGCGGAGAGAACGGCGTAGTACACGGTATCGAAAACTTTTTTCTCATCGGAAAATTTGACCTCCGTCTTAGCCGGGTGGACGTTTACATCCACGCGGGAGAAGGCAATATCCAGATATAGTACGCAGGAGGGATAGCGCCCGGTGAGAAGGCTGTTTTTGTAGGCCTGCTCCAGCGCCGCCTGCAGAAGGGTGGATTTGATAAAGCGCCCGTTGCAGAAGAAATACTGCTCCCGTCGATTGCCTCTGCATGCCGAAGGGGAGGATACATAACCCGAAAGCTTTATCCCGTCATTCTCGCCGGTGCAGAGGAGCATGTTGGAGGCCATATCCCGGCCCAGCAGGGAGTAAACGCAGGAGTCTGCCCGCCCATCGCCGGGGGAGAAGAATTCCTCGCTGCCGTCTCTTATGAAGCGGACGGAGACCTCCGGATGACCCAGCGCACAGCGCAAAGCGGCCAGCTGGCAGGCGGAAGCCTCGCTCCGGTCGGATTTCAGAAATTTGAGCCTTGCAGGGGTGTTGTAGAAAATATCCCGCACTGTCATGGTGCTTCCTTCGGGACAGCCGGCAGGCAGCATCTCCCTGATATCTCCTGCCTCCAGCAGCACGCGGGTGCCTTCTCCGTCGCCCTTTCGGCGGGTGTTAAGCTCGATTTTCGACACCGCGGAGATAGCCGCCAGAGCTTCACCGCGAAAACCCATGGTACTGATGCGCTCAAGCCCTTGCTCGTCATGGAGCTTTGAGGTGGCGTGGCGCAGAAAAGCGATGCCCGCATCCTCCGGCGACATGCCGCAGCCGTCGTCCGTGACGCGGATATAAGTGGCGCCGCCGCCCTTTATCTCCACAGTGATATTTTTTGCTCCCGCGTCAAAGGAGTTTTCCACCAGCTCCTTAATGACCGAGGCGGGCCGCTCCACCACCTCGCCGGCGGCGATCATGTCTGCCACATGGGGGGAGAGTATATTGATAACAGGCATTTCTATCCTCCAAAAACAGGATCCATAACTTAGCGCTGATATTATACATGATTTCTGTTGAAACTTCCACTCATTTTATGATAAGATAAAATGAAAATCTTATATTTCAAGGAAACAAACTATGAACAAAGAAAGAAAAGTTATTGATATACGGCAGATAAAGGCGCAGGAGGAGATATGCGCCCGGATTTTTGAACGGGTGACCGACGGAGGCAGGCGGCCTCTTGCCATGGTGGATACCTACGGCTGCCAGCAGAATGAGGCAGACAGCGAAAAGCTGAGAGGTTATCTTTCCGAAATGGGTTACGGCTTTACGCAGGACGAGTTTCAGGCGGATGTTATCGTGGTAAACACCTGCGCAGTCCGGGAGCACGCGGAGATGCGTGTACTGGGCAATGTAGGCGCGCTGAACCACACCAAGAAGAATAAGCCGGAACAGATCATCGCCGTATGCGGCTGCATGGTTCAGCAGCAGCACATGGCGGAGAAAATTAAAAAATCCTACCCGGTGGTGGATCTGGTGTTCGGCCCCCATGAGCTCTGGCGCTTCCCTGAGCTTATGGAGCAGGTGATGACAAAGCATAAGCGCATTTTCGCCACCGAGGACAACCCCGGTGCCGTAGCTGAGGGCATCCCCCTCCGCCGCGACGGGAAGGTAAAGGCGTGGCTGTCCATCATGTACGGCTGCAACAACTTCTGCTCCTACTGCATTGTGCCCTATGTACGCGGGCGGGAGCGTTCCCGTCTGCCGGAGGATATCCTCCGGGAGGCACGGGAACTGGTAGCTCAGGGCTATAAGGACATCACGCTGCTGGGTCAGAACGTGAATTCCTACGGCAAGGACCTGGACTGCGGCGTGGACTTCTCCGACCTTATCCGTATGATAAACGATATCCCCGGGGATTTCCTGATCCGTTTCATGACCAGCCATCCCAAGGACGCCACCGAGAAGCTGTTCAAAACCATGGCGGAGTGCGAAAAATGCGCCCACCATATCCACCTGCCCGTTCAGTCCGGCAGCGACAGCATCCTGAAGCGGATGAACCGCAATTACAACAGCGAAAAATATATCCGGCAGGCGGAACTGGCCCGCAGCTATATGCCCAACCTTGTTATAACCACGGACATCATCGTGGGCTTCCCCGGCGAGACGGATGAAGATTTTGAGGACACCATTCGCCTGTGCGAGAAGGTGCGCTTTGACGCCATGTTCACCTTCATCTATTCCAAGCGTGTAGGTACGCCCGCAGCCTCCATGCCTGACCCCTATACCCGGGAGGACAAGCAGAAGCATTTTGACCGGCTGATGGAGGTATCAAACCGCATCTCCGCCGAAAAGCACAAGGAATATGAAGGACGGACTTTCCGTGTTCTTGTGGACGGGGAGACCGGCCGGGATGAATACAACCTGTCCTCCCGTACAAACGGCGGCAGGCTTGTCCATCTGAAGGGCGACCCTTCCCTTGTGGGGCAATTTATCAACGTGAAGATTACCGCCAGCAATACCTGGGCGTTATATGGAGAGATAGAAAATGGCTGAACTTACGCCGATGAAACAGCAGTATTATGAGATAAAACAGCAGCACAAGGATTGCCTGTTGTTTTTCCGCCTGGGCGATTTTTACGAGATGTTCGATGAGGACGCGAAGCTGGCCTCCCGGGAACTGGATATCGCTCTGACCACCCGTGACCGGAATGTGGAAAACCCGGATGAGCGCACCCCTATGTGCGGTGTGCCCTATCACAGTGCAGAGGCCTATATCGCAAGGCTTATTGCAAAGGGCTATAAGGTGGCCATCTGTGAACAGACTGAGGATCCGGCTCTGGCAAAGGGGCTGGTGCAGAGGGACGTGATCCGTACCATTACCCCCGGTACCGTGACAGAGAGCTCCATGCTGGAAGAGGGGCGCAGCAACTATATCTGTGCTGTGTACCTGAATAATGCCGACGGGGGAGTAGCCTTCTGCGACATCTCCACCGGCGAATTCTGCTGTGCCGCCTTTGACAGCGATGCTGTGAGCCATATTATAAACGAGCTGGGCCGCTTCTCTCCCAGAGAGGCGGTGCTGTCTCAGGAGGCAGAGAGCTGCCCGCAGATAACGGAGTTTTTGACCAAAAAGCTGGACGCCATGCCGGAAAAGGGCGAGGATAAGTTTGAATTTATGCCTGCCGCGGCGCTGGTGTGCCAGCAGTTCGGTTTTAAGGATGTGGACGAGTGCGGCCTTGGTGATCAGCCTGCGGCGGTCTGCGCCGTAGGGGCTCTTCTGAGCTACATTATTGAGACGCAGAAGTTTGATATCAGCCACATTAACCGCCTGGACGTGTTCTTTGGCGGCAGGTATATGGAGCTGGACTGGGCCACCCGCCGGAACCTTGAGCTGACGGAATCTCTGCGCAGCGGAGAGAAGAAAGGCTCCCTCCTGTGGGTGCTGGACAAGACCAAAACTCCCATGGGCGGCAGGCTTCTGCGCTCCTGGGTGGAAAGACCCCTTTTGTCGGCAGTTGCCATCAAGCGCCGTCTTTCCGCTGTCAATGAGCTGTTTTCCAACAACGTGAAGCGTGGAGAGATCACCCTCGCTCTGCGGGAAATCACGGATATGCAGCGACTGGTTGGGCGTGCGGTATACGGCACTGCCGGCGGGCGCGATCTGCGCTCCCTGGCAAATTGCTGCGCCGTGCTGCCGGAATTGAAAAAACTGCTGGAGGGCTTTAAAAGTCTCGAGCTAAAGGACATCTGCGCCATGGACGAGCTTGGCGATGTGCGCTTTGAAATCGACCGGGCCATCTGCGATGATCCCCCTTTCTCAGTTCGAGAAGGCGGCATCCTGCGTGCCGGCTATTCCGAGGAAGTGGACAAGCTCCGCAATGTACGGGATAACGGGGCACAGATGGTCAGGGATCTTGAAGCCCGGGAGCGGGAGCGTACCGGTATCAAGAAGCTGAAGGTGGGCTACAACAAGGTCTTTGGCTATTTTATCGACGTGCCCAAGTCCGCAGGCCTTGAAAACATACCGGAGGATTACATCCGCAAGCAGACCCTTGTCTCCAATGAGAGATATTTCACTCAGGAGCTGAAGGAGCTGGAGAACACCCTGCTCACAGCCAGAGACAGGATAAACGAACTGGAATACAAATATTTTTCCGAAATTCGTGACAGCGTGGCATCCAAGGTAGACAGAATACAGGCTGCCGCCGACGCAGTGGCAAGGCTGGACGCCCTGTGTTCATTGGCGGAAGTTGCCGTGCGCAATAACTACACCATGCCTGAGGTGGACACCTCCCGCCAGCTTCAGATTATTGAAGGGCGGCATCCTGTGGTGGAGCAGACGATGAAGGATGTGCTCTTCGTCCCCAACGACACCTTCTTAAATGATGGGGAGGACCGGGTCGCCATTGTCACCGGCCCCAACATGGCGGGCAAATCCACCTACATGCGCCAGACGGCGCTGATCGTCCTCATGGCCCAGATGGGCTCCTTTGTGCCCGCAAAGAGTGCTACTGTCGGTATCGTGGACAGGGTATTTACAAGAATCGGCGCGTCTGACGACCTTGCCTCCGGTCAGTCCACCTTCATGGTGGAGATGAATGAAATGGCAAACATCCTCAAGCATGCCACACCCGCCTCTCTGCTGATACTGGACGAGATAGGCCGCGGCACCTCTACATACGACGGCATGGCCATTGCCAGAGCGGTTCTGGAATTCTGTGCTGACAAGCGAAAGCTGGGGGCAAAGACCATGTTTGCCACACACTACCACGAACTCTCTTCCCTTGAGGGGCAGCTCCCCGGCGTGAGAAATTACAATATCACCGCCAAAAAACAGGGCGGCACGCTGGTGTTTCTGAGAAAGATTGTCCGGGGCGCTGCGGATGACAGCTACGGCATTGAGGTGGCAAAACTTGCCGGCCTGCCGGACAGCGTGATCGGCAAAGCCAAGGGCTACCTGAAAGAGCTGATTGCAAGCGGCGCCGTGCCGAACCTGGGTCCAACCAAGGCTAATGACGACCAGATCAGTCTGGCTGACGTGGGTACGGACGAGGTGAAGCGCATCCTTTGTGAGACGGATCTTAACACCATAACCCCTATCGAGGCCATGAATCTGCTGTTTGAGCTGCAGAAGAAAGCGAGAGGCTGATGGAGAATAACAGAAGGGAGTTTACGAGCCGTCTGAGCAAATGGCAGGCGGTGGCGGCGCTGGCGTACCTGCCGGTGCACGTGGTGCTGCTGCCCCTGGCAGCGACGGCGCTGCTGCTCCATGGAATATTGGACGAGGCTACGGCAAATATCCTGTGCTATACGATCGGCACAGCATATATGCTGATTTTCCTGTGGAAATTTTTCCGCCGGGATTTTGACGCGCTGTGCGACCATCCTCTGAGCTGCCTTGTGGAGATCTGTGTCTCCTATGGCGCAATGTGGTGCTTCAATCTGTGCGTCAGTGGTTTGCTGCTGCTGTTGGATATGGGCGAAAACCCCAATAATGAGGCTCTGTTTGACTTGGCGGGGCTCAAATTCGGGCAGATCGCAGCTATGACCGTGTTTATGGCTCCGCTGGTGGAGGAGCCCATTTTCAGAGCGGGTATATTCGGGCTGATCCGCCGGCGCAGCAGGGCGCTGGCCTATATCGTCAGCGTACTGCTGTTTTCCCTGTACCATGTCTGGGCCTATGCGGTGGTGGATTTTAGAAATCTGATATACATCGTCCAGTATATCCCCGTTTCCTTCCTCCTTTGCCGCTGCTATGAGAGAACCAACACCATCTGGGGCAGCATTTTCATGCATATGCTGGTAAACGGTGTGTCCATGGCGCTGCTCTATGCTATTATATAAGCTATGGAATATACAATCAAAGCCATTGCCCATATCAAAAGCGATTTTCCCACCAAGTTCGGTATCCCCCGTCAGGCGGGAATCGTCGAGGAACTGGAGGCACGAATCGTATTCGAGCCAGAGTACAGAGACCCGGAGGCTCTGCGGGGCCTTGAGGGCTTCTCCCATATCTGGCTCATATGGCAGTTTTCTCAGGCAGTCAGGGAGGAGTGGTCGCCCACTGTCCGCCCGCCCAGACTGGGCGGCAACACGCGTATGGGCGTGTTCGCCACCCGTTCGCCCTTCCGTCCCAATGCGCTGGGGCTGTCCTGCGTGAAGCTGCTTGGCATTGAGGATACCCGGCAAGGGAAGGTGCTCCGCGTCGCCGGGGCAGACCTTATGGACGGTACCCCCATTTTTGACATCAAGCCCTATATCCCTTATGCGGACTGCCGGGAGAATGCCTCCTGCGGCTTTGCGCCGGACCCGGGGGAGAGACTCACGGTGGAATTTTTGCCCGATACGGAAAAGTCCATACCGGCGGATAAGCTGGAGGCTCTGCGGGGCGTTCTTGCAAACGACCCCCGGCCCCGCTACAAGCAGGACGGCGAACGGGTGTATGCCCTGGAGTTTGCAGGGCTTGAGATCAAGTTTCAGGTAAAGGAGAATACTCTTCGCGTTATATCTGCGGAGAGATTATCAATTTTTAAGGAGAGGATATTGACACCTGAATATTAAAGTGATATCATTTTGATATCAAACAAAGGGGGCTTAAAAATGAAAGAGAAGGTCTTGAACAACAGAAAAAACGGCATGGTCATGCTGCTGCTTTTCGGATTGCTGTATCTGGCGGCCGTCGGGCTTGTGGTGCTGGGCGGCTTCGGTATCGACTATGGCTGGAAAGGGGGCATCCCGGTGCTGGTGGTTGGTCTTGTCTGGGCCTGCGTGGGCTGGATCCCCTTTATGGGTCTGAAGGTTCTGAAGCCGCAGGAGGCTCTGGTACTGACCCTGTTCGGCAAATATGTGGGCACCCTGAAAAGTGATGGCTTTTACTATGTAAATCCCTTCTGCGTAGGCGTAAACCCCGCGGCAAAGACCAAGCTGGGGCAGAGCGGCGATGTGGACGGCGGCCGTACCGGAAGCGCCATCCTGAACGTGGCACTCAGCGGCAGCAGTGCGGCGGTAAACGCTGAGGCGGCAAGTAAGAAAATCTCTCTCAAGGTGATGACGCTGTCCAACAGCCGCCAGAAGATAAACGACTGCCTGGGAAATCCCATTGAAATCGGCATTGCCGTCATGTGGCGGGTAGTGGATACGGCTAAGGCCGTGTTCAATGTAGATAATTACAAGGAATATCTGTCCCTCCAGTGTGACAGTGCTGTGCGCGATATCGTGCGCATCTATCCCTATGACGTGGCTCCCGGCGTGGACACCACCGGCGATGGTGTTGCCGACGAGGGAAGCCTTCGCGGCTCCAGCGAGACAGTGGCCCGCCGCATCCGCGATGAGATACAGCAGAAGGTGGAGGACGCCGGTATCGAAATCCTCGAAGCCCGCATTACCTATCTGGCCTATGCCCCGGAGATTGCCGCTGTCATGCTTCAGCGCCAGCAGGCTTCCGCCATCATTGACGCCCGCAAGATGATTGTGGACGGCGCGGTCGGCATGGTGGAGATGGCCCTTGAGCGTCTCAGCGAGAAAAAGACCGTGGAGCTGGACGAGGAGCGGAAGGCCGCCATGGTGTCAAATCTCTTGGTGGTGCTCTGCGGCAACAGAGATGCCCAGCCGGTAGTCAACTCAGGAAGCCTGTATTAAACCATGGCTGAGAAGAAACAGGTTCCTCTGCGACTTTCCCCGGCACTGTATAATGCCATTGCCGCATGGGCAGAGGACGATTTCCGTTCCATCAACGGGCAGATCGAGTATCTGCTTACGGAATGTGTCCGGCAGCGGAAGAAAAACGGGAAATATGTTTCCGAGACACTGGATGAACCCATAGAGTTGGATATTGAATAAGTTTCACTCCGGGCAGAGACATTCTCTGCCCTGTGAAAATAAAAGGGAAAAGTCTGAAAAAAGTGTTGACAAACGGCGCAAGATTTGTTAGTATAACTAAGCCGTTAAGCCGTGGCCGAGTGGTTCAGTCGGTTAGAACGCCGGCCTGTCACGCCGGAGGTCGAGGGTTCAAGTCCC
>CAZESU010000054.1:0-13829 GCA_964515275.1 uncultured Oscillospiraceae bacterium | reverse complement strand
GACGGTGATGACCACGGGGATCATCATGCCCATATCGCCCTTGGTACGCTCGTTGAAATCTTTTGTGAACTGACCGATGTTGACGCCGTACTGACCCAGTGCAGGACCGACGGGGGGAGCCGGAGTTGCCTTACCGGCAGGAACCTGGAATCTTACGTATCCAACTACTTTCTGTGCCAACTTGGAGCACCTCTTTCTTATTAATCTTTGATTACTTCGACCTGATCGAGCTCCAGATCCACCGGAGTCTCCCTGCCGAACATGGAAACGACCACGCGAACCCTGTTCTTGTCAGGTTCAAGCTCGTCCACCACACCGATAAATCCGGCAAGGGGACCATCGTTTACCTTCACATTGTCGCCCAGACCGAAGCCCACGACGACCTCTTTGCGTTCGACACCCAGATCGTAAATTTCCTGCTCCGTCAGGGGGACGGCCTTACCGTCGGAACCTACGAAGCCTGTTGCACCGCGGACATTATGGATAAGGTGCCAGCTCTCATCCGTAAGGATCATCTTCACCAGCACATAACCGGGGAATACCTTGCGCTCAACGGTTTTTTCGCCGGCGTCGGTAAACTCGGTAACGGTCTCCATGGGAATGTTGACCTCTCTTATCAGATCCGTCATTTTACGGTTTTCCGCTGCTTTCATAACAGCGGCTGCCACTGCGTTTTCATACCCGGAATAGGTATGAACCACATACCATTTTGCCTCTTCAGCCATGTCGATCAACCCGCCAACATGATGAGAGCCTTTACCAGCATCTGCGCCAGTTCGTCAAAGCCCCAAATTACGATTGCGGAAACGACCATGACACCGATGGAGATGAGACTGTTCTTGGTGAGCTGCTTGGAAGTAGGCCAGATGACCTTCTTCAGTTCGCTCTTCATCTCGCGGAACCATTTCCCGACTCTTTTGAAGAAACCGGGCTTGGCATCATCCTTCTTCACGGCGGTGACGGCCTTGGTAGGAGCAGCATTTGTCTTCTTTTCTGCCATTTTCACGCATCCTTTCAGAAGTTTACTTGGTCTCTACATGCTTGGTGTGCTTTCTGCAGAAGGGGCAATATTTGCTGCGCTCCAAACGGTCTGAAGTGTTCTTCTTGTTCTTGACCGTGTTGTAGTTCCTCTGCTTGCATTCTTCGCATCTGAGTGTGATTTTTACTCTTGCGCCTGCAGCCATTCTTTCGGCACCTCCTATTTTATTTACCCGCGAAAAAACACGGGCATTGCCTCCCTGTATTTGGATGAGACAGATAAATCTTTGCGGAAAAAAGCGCACAAAAATAGACCTCTCAACCGACAGGTAATACATAATATAACACAGCCGACCTGAGAGGTCAATATTTTTCTTGAGCAATTTCAGCCTTTTTTGCTGGAAAATCTATCATATCAGGCCCAGAAGCTTAAAAAGCAGGCTCCAGCCAAAGAGCGTGAAGGAACAGAGGGCACTGGTTGCCACTACGATATCCCCTGCGAGCTCCGCATCGCCGCCCATCTGCTGCGCCATGGTAAAGGAGGCGATGGCCGTAGAGGAGGCAAAAATGCCCAGAAGCGCCACAAGATCTACTCCCCGAAAACCCAAAGCCACCGCCGCGCCCAAAAACAGAGCGGGGAGCAAAATAAGTCTGCCGATGCAGACTGCCGCCAGCTCCTTCAGATGAGAGCGCATCCCGCTGAAGCGGAAAAAGGCGCCCAGCAGAAACAGCAGGAAGGGACTTGTGGCAGCCGACATATCCTGCACCACGTTTTCCAGCGGCGCAGGCAGACGGAGCCCCACAAGAAGCGCAAGAATACCGGCAACAGAGCCAATAATCAGCGGATTTTCCACAATATCCAGAAGGATTACCTTCAGACTTGGCTTTTTGCCGTTAAATACTGCGAGGGTCACAACAGCGAGAATGTTGAATATGGGGATCACCACGGCCAGCAAAACAGCCACAGACCCTATATCTCCATCCACAAGACTCACCGCAATGGGCAGCCCAATGATGACAAAATTGGAGCGGTACAGACCCTGTATCACAACACCCCGGCGTTCGGGGGCCTTTACAAAGAACAGAGTATAACCCAGGCTGAGCAGATATTCCACAAGCACGCCCAGCACAGCATACCCAATAAGAGAGCCGCGTATAGCAGAAGACAAATCGGATTTGTATATATTATAAAATACCATTACCGGCATGAAAGCGCGAAAAACGATCTTATTTATCTTTGCAACGTCCACCCTGTCCAGCAGACCAAAACAGCGCGCGGCATATCCCACTGCCATCATAATAAATATGGGCAGCACCGCGTTAAGACATACAACAAAACTTTCCATGATTTAACCGCCTCTCTCCGAAAGAGTTTATACCCAAGGACAAGTTCATGTCAAGTGCTTGCGGAGGCGGATAAATGATGATATATTCTTTGTTACAGCATTACAGCATAAAAAGAGGTTAAATACTATGGACATTAAAGAAGCCCTTGCCTATATAGACGGAGTGGCCTGGTTCGGCTCAAAGCCGGGCCTTTCCAGAGTAACGGAGCTGCTGCACCGACTGGGTGACCCGCAGGACAAGCTGAAATTTGTTCACATTGCCGGTACCAACGGCAAAGGCAGCTGCGCGGCGATGATGGCCTCGGTTCTCAAAACTGCGGGCTACAAGACAGGCCTTTTCACCTCTCCCTATCTGTACCGATTCAATGAGCGCATGCAGATAAACGGCAGGGAGATTGAAGATGATGCTCTTGCGGATGTTGTCACCCGGGTCAGTGTACCTGCTGAGACGATGGAGGATCACCCCACGGAGTTTGAGCTCATGACCGCCGCCGCCATGCTGTGGTACGCGGAGGAAGGCTGCGACATTGTGGTTCTGGAGGTAGGCCTTGGCGGCCGATTTGACGCCACAAATGCGATCTCCAGACCCGAGGCGGCGGTGATCATGAATATCGGCCTGGATCACACCCAGGTGCTGGGCGATACCGTGGAAAAGATCGCAGCAGAAAAGGCGGGGATCATCAAACCCGGCGGCATCTGTGTTATGTATCAGCAGAGAGAAAGCGTCACCCGGGTCATCCGGGAGCGCTGCGAGGAAGTAGGCGCGAAGCTGCACATTGCGGACTTCTCTTCCATAAAGACCGAGTTTGACAGTCTGGAGGGCCAGGTATTCAGCTATAAGGGAGAGGCTTATGCCATCCCGCTTCTGGGTGCCCATCAGCAGAAAAACGCAGCCGTCGTCATCGAAACGGCGGATGCACTGCGAAGCCGCGGCTGGAAGCTGCCCCACGAGGATGTGGAGCACGGTCTTTACGCCGTGAACTGGCCTGCACGCTTTGAGATTGTGTCCGATGAACCCTGCTTTGTGGTGGATGGCGGACACAATCCTCAGTGTGCACAGACGGTGGCAGAAAATTTGAAGAATTATTTCCCCGGCTGCCGCAGGGTGCTGTTGATCGGTGTTCTGGCGGACAAAGACTATGAAAGTTTTACGGAAATTCTGGCTCCTGAGGCGGATGAATTTGTCTGCGTTACCCCTAACAGTGACAGGGCGCTGCCTGCTGGTAAACTGGCGGAGTATCTGCAGCGCTTTGAAAAGCCGGCCACCGCCTGCGACAGCATCAAAGAGGGCGTTTTCGCCGCCATTGAGGCAGCCGGAAGAGACGGCATGGTCTGTGCCGTAGGCTCCCTGTATTTGGCGGGGGAAATACGGGCCTGCTTCAATTTATACTAAGGAGAAAAACGATGCGGATAATGGCAATAGATTTAGGCGATGCCAGAACCGGACTGGCGGTGTCCGATCTGCTGGGCATGATATGCGGCGAGGCGTGGACTATGGAGGAATGGAACATGGAGCGGGCCTCAAAACGTATCAGTGAGGAAGCAAAAAAGCGGGATGTGGGTACGCTGGTACTGGGTCTGCCGAAAAATATGGACGGCAGCGAGGGGCCAAGAGCGGAAAAGAGCCGTGCTTTCCGGGAAATGCTCATGGCGGACAGCGGCCTGCCGGTGATCCTCTGGGACGAACGGCGCAGCAGCGTTGAAGCCCACGCCATTCTCCACGCCGGCGGGAAAAAAGAAAAACAGCACCGCAAGAATGTGGACGCGGTGGCAGCAAGCCTGATTCTTGAGGGCTATCTGGGCAGTATAAGATAAGAAAGGGCGGAAAAAATAATGACGGATTTTCAAAACGCCGTGGCTTTGGATACATTGTTAGCCGGCGTGGCAAAGCTGATCCCCGCGGTGCTGACGCTGGCAGTCTGTCTGCTGGCAATATGGCTGCTGACAAAGCTTACAGACAAGCTCCTGCACCGCTCAAAGAAGATTGACGGCACGCTGGGCGGCTTCATCCGATCCGCCGTGCGGGGCATTCTGTGGATACTGACGGCAATCATTGTGGCCGATGCGCTGGGTATCCCCACCACCTCTCTCGTGGCGCTGGTCAGTGTGGCTGGTCTTGCCTTGTCTCTGTCCATACAGAATATCATGTCAAATTTGTTCTCCGGGATCACCCTTCTGATAACAAAGCCCTTTGTGGCGGGAAACTTTGTGGATATTTCAGGGAAAACCGGCACAATCAAGAGCATGGGCCTTTTCTATACCGTGATGGACACGGTTGACAATATGGTGATAAATATACCAAACAGCGATGTGACTGCCGCCTCTGTAATTAATTACAGCGCAGAGGAGCTGCGCCGGGTGGACATGAAATTCTCCGCATCCTATGACGATGCAACCGACACTGTAAAGGCCGCCATACTTGAAGCCGCAGCGGAGGACGAGCGGATCGTGAGCGAACCTGCGCCCTTTGTGGCGATCAGCGAATATAAGGGCAGCTGCATTGAATATGTTGTCCGCCTGTGGTGTAAAAATACGGACTACTGGCCGGTGTATTACGGCATGAACGAGCATGTCAGACAGTCCTTTGAAAGAAACGGTGTCAGCATGACTTATGAACATATGAACGTGCATATTGTCGAAAAATGACGAAAAACGGCTTTTGCTTTACAGCAGAGGCCGTTTTTTAAGTATCCCTTGATTTGGAAAACTGAAATATTTATCCGCCTTTATTTTCTCTTTTGCGGCACATAATGATATAGCGGTGATTTCACGCGGGAGGGAGAAAATTTTGGCATGAAAAAAACGATCATCACGGTGTTTTTGTGTCTGGTACTGTCGTCGGTCATGTCCACGGCGGCTTTTGCCATGGAGCTTGTGGTGGGCGGACAGGCGGTGGGTATACAGCTCAATACGGACGGCGTAATGGTAGCTGGGCTTGCCGCCATTGAAACGGCAGATGGGGAAAAGTCCCCCGCTGCCGACGCAGGCTTTCGTGAAGGCGACATCATTATTAAAATTGGCGAGCGCAAGGTGAGCTGCGCGGCGGACTTTATCGATGCGGTGGCGGCGCTGAACGGCAAAAGCGCACCGGTAACGGCGGAAAGAAACGGAAAAACGATACAAATGACGGTGCAGCCCGTGCTCTCCATGGAGAACCAGTGGATGCTGGGCATGTGGCTGAGAGACGGTATATCCGGCATTGGTACCCTGACCTTCTGTGACCCTTGTACCGGAATTTTCGGCGCACTGGGTCACAGCGTAAACGATGAGGATACCGGCACCATCCTGCCTCTTGGGGACGGAAGTATCAGCAGCGCGGAGATCGTGGGCGTGGTGCCCGGCTCTCAGGGAGCGCCCGGAGAACTGAACGGCTGTGCCGATACAAGTCAGGTTCTGGGCAGCGTTGAGAAGAATACGGAGAAGGGTATCTACGGTCAGGCCTATGTGTCCATGGGCGGCAGAGTAGTGGAGACCGGCGAAATCTGTCCGGGAGCGGCGACCATTGTCTCTACAATAAAGGGCTGTGAGCCCCGTGAATATGCGGTGGAGATCAACCGGGTGTACAGCGAGAGCGGCTGTACCCGTGTCATGCTGACCGTCACTGATCCTGAGCTCTGCGCCGCCACCGGCGGTATTGTTCAGGGAATGAGCGGCAGCCCCATTCTTCAAAACGGCAAGCTGGTAGGAGCGGTAACCCATGTTTTCGTAAATGACCCCACCAGGGGCTATGGTATCAGCATTCAGGACATGCTGGAAACAGCGGAGATCGAGGACACAGCGGCATGATGTAATCGGGAAAGTGAAATATTTCGCTTTCCCGATTTACTGATTGACAGCAGAGGGAAAAATAATTATACTTGCTTCTCAGAAAAAAGGGTTATAGGAGCGAGAGATGAAAAAAAGCGTTTATTCCGCCGCGGTTATCGCCAGCGGCTGTCTGTGGGGGCTGATGGGCCTTTTCCGGCGGTATATGGGAAGTCTGGGCTTTGATTCTTACGGCATTGTGTTTATCCGCTGCAGTGTTGCGGCCCTTCTGTTTGCCGTCACCATACTGCTGACCGACAAAAGTGCGTTTCAGGTAAAACGCAGGGACTTCTGGTGCTTTATCGGATCGGGTATCTGTTCGCTGCTGTTTTTCTCTATCTGCTACTTTCAGGCCATGACACTGATGAGTCTGTCCGCGGCGGCGATCCTTCTATATACGGCGCCCTGCTTTGTCATCCTCATGTCCGCCGTCCTGTTTCGGGAGAAGCTGAACGGGAAGATTATCCTGGCCATGCTGATGGCTTTTGCCGGCTGCTGTCTGGTGTCCGGTGTTGTGGGCGAGGAGACGAAAATAAGCCTTGTGGGTCTGCTGTACGGCCTTGGTTCCGGCTTTGGTTATGCGCTGTACAGTATTTTCGGAAAGCTTGCCCTCGGTCGGGGCTATAAGAGCAATACCATCAACCTGTATTCCTGCCTGTTTGCAGCCCTGGGGGCAGGGCTGCTCTTCGGGTTCCGGGAGCCGGTGGAGCTGATGTTTTCCTCCGGCGGCAATTTTGCCCTGTGTTTGGGGGCGGGGATCATCACAAGCTATCTGCCTTATCTGCTGTATACCTTTGGCCTGTCGGGCATAGAGGCGGGCAAGGCCTCGGTCATGGCCTCCGTGGAACCGGTGGTGGCCACGCTGGTGGGCTTTGTGGTCTTTGACGAAGGACTGAACCTATACAGTATTGCCGGTATTGCGCTGGTACTAGGTGCAGTGGCGCTTACAGATATACATAAAAAAACGGAAAATACCTGAACCCGTCATTCCAGCGTATTATAACAAAGGATCCCGTAATCAGAGACTTCAAGTTCTGATTACGAGATCCTTGTTTTGTTACGCTTGGATTTATCTCAGCCGTTCAAATCCGTCCTGGGGGTTTTCCCTGCCCACGGCGTCACGCTGCCGGAGATTTGCGACCATGATCCAATTATACAGTATCAGCATCAGCGCAGACGAGAGCAGGACAATCTGCAGGCCCACATTGCGAGAGTCGGCCAGAGACATGATGCAGAGAAATGCGCCGAACATGGCAAAAAACATAGCACGCCACACATTGGGCTGACCGTAGGAAAAGCCTGCCACACGGAAAAAAGAGACCATGGCAAAGCAAATGGTGATGATCTCGATGGCATAGCCCCAGACCACGCTGTTTATGGCGTTTTCCATATAGCTGAAGATAAGCCAGAAAGCGAACATCAGAATGGGAAAAAGGGAATACAGGCAAAGAAGCCGGGGTCTGAGCAGTTCTTTTTCCTTATTGGCGGAGGACAGCAGCAGAGGGAAAGATATCCCCGTCAGTGCCGCGAGCAGGGCAATGATGCGAAGGAGAGCGGCGTTTTTGCCCGTCTCGCAGGTGGCAAGGACTACCAGAGCCCCCACGCACATCAGGCCGCCAATGGCCCAGCGGAGGATGGTATAGAGCCTGCCCTTGTTTTCCAGAGCAAGATTGAATTCTTCGGGCAGGAAATAGCGCTGGTTTTTGAATTTATCCACAAAGCGGAGAAAAACATAAGCCACAATAAAGATGCTCAGAGGAACCATCACGTTCCAGAAACTCTTCTCCGGCAGGTCCTGATCGTCAAAGGCGAGCTGGCACTGCATCCAGCGGAAAAACACACCGAAGGCACCGGCTCCCACCACGTAGGCGTTTACCTCGAGTGCTCTCTTGTGCTTACTCTTTTCGTTTTTGTTTTTATCTTCATGCATAATTAAGTTCCCGTTTCAATAACAATGGTAATATCAGGCGTGTTAATTATTTTATACTTATTTATACATTCAGTCAAGCCATAATCGGAGGGGCCGCTGTGAAGAAAACCATACTGATGTCTTATCTTGCGCTTATTATCGTGCTGGGCTTTCCCCTGCTTTTGCGGGGACAGCCGATACCTGCTTTGGACAGCTCTGAGCCGACCGCTGTGGAAACAGCCATCCCGGAGACAAGCCCGGAGACGTCCCCGGAGATTGCCGCTGCCGCCGCGCCGGCACCTGACAGTATCAAAGTACTTACCGACGATGGCATTGTCACCATGGACATGCAGGAATACCTGGTTGGTGTTGTTGCGGCGGAAATGCCCGCTTCTTTCCAGAGCGAAGCGCTGAAAGCGCAGGCAGTGGCAGCGCGGACCTACGCCATGTACTGCGCGGCCGGAGAAAAACACGGTGAGGCGCAGGTATGTACGGACTATACCTGCTGTCAGGCCTGGCACAGCGATGAGACCCTGCGCCAGAACTGGGGTGAGAATTATGATGCTTACATACAGAAAATTCGGGAAGCCGTAGAGGCCACGGCGGGTCAGTATCTGACATACGAGGGTCAGCCGGTGTTTGCCGCGTTCCACTCTTCCTCGGCAGGGGCCACAGAGGACTGCGGACAGGTCTGGAACCCAAGTCCGTACCTGATCAGCGTGTCAAGCCCGGAGACTGCCGAAGATGTGCCGAACTATGTAAGCCTTGTGGAGTGCACCCCGCTGGACTTCCGTGATACCCTGCTCTATGCCCACCCGGAGGCGGATTTTACCGGAGATGAGTGTTCATGGATAGGAGAAATCACGCTTGACCCCAGCGGCAGAGTGGCAACTGTCGTTCTGGGCGGAGTCAGCATGGAGGGGACAGAACTGCGCCAGCTTTTCAGCCTGCGCTCCACTGCTTTTACGCTGGAGTACACCGGAGGAATCTTTCGCTTCGCCGTCACCGGCTATGGACACGGAGTGGGAATGAGCCAGTACGGGGCAAATGTCATGGCCCAACAGGGCGAAACATATACCGGCATACTGGCTCATTATTATCCGGGAACGGTGCTGGTGGGCTGAGACCTACTTCCTCTCATAGGTGCAGAAGCAGTAGCGCAGCCCTTCCTCCTCAAGCCACTGCCCCTCATCTGTGCATACCCAGGCAGGGTCGGCGTCAAGATCTGGGAAAAAGCTATCAGAGTGGGGAACCAAATCGATTTTAGTCAGAAAAATACGGCATAAGTGGGGATAAAACCGTTTATATACGCTGGCACCCCCGATGACGAGACAGCGTGGATGTTCTGCGGCTGCGGCAAGGGCTTCTTCGGTGCTGTGAACCACCTGGGCCCCTTCTATCTGAATATCCTGCCGGGTAACGACGATGTTGTACCTGCCCTTAAGCGGCCTGCCGCCGGGGAAATCCGAAAGGGTCTTTCGCCCGACGATCACGGCGGCCCCGTCGGTCACTTGGCGGAAGTGTACCCTGTCGGCATGGAGTACCACCGGCTGGGTGCCGCCGTCGCCTATGCCCCAGTCGGAATAAACGGCAACGATCGCATCCATTGCCGCTCCTTATATCGCCACCGGGATTTTGCCGGTGAACTCGCTGTACTCGTAATTTTCGATGCGGAAGCTGTCTCTGGTGAACTTGTAAAAATCGTCCACTGTGGGGTCGATGATAAACTTAGGGGCGGGCTTCGGCTCATTCTTTATCAGTTCCTCTATTACCGGCACATGGCGGTCATAGATATGAGCGTCGGCAATGACGTGGACAAACTCACCAGCCTCCAATCCGGAGACCTGGGCGATCATCATGGTGAGTACTGAATACTGTACCACATTCCAGTTGTTTGCTGCCAGCATGTCCTGAGAACGCTGGTTCAGAATGGCATTTAATTTATTGCCGCTGACATTGAATGTCATGGAGTAGGCGCAGGGATACAGCGCCATCTCCGACAGGTCGGCAAAGGTATATATATTCGTCATAATACGGCGAGAGGCGGGGTTGTGCTTCAGATCCCAAAGCACCTTGTCCACCTGGTCCATGTCGCCCTCGGGATAGTGGTGCTTCACGCCCAGCTGATAGCCATAGGCCTTGCCGATGGAGCCATTCTCGTCGGCCCAGGCGTCCCATACGCGGGTGCGGAGCTCATTAACATTGTTGCTCTTGGCCTGCCAGATCCACAGAAGCTCGTCGATAGCGGACTTCCAGAAAGTGCGGCGAAGGGTCAGGATGGGGAACTCCTTGGACAGGTCGTACCGATTCACAATACCGAATTTTTTAACCGTGTGGGCGCTCTCCCCGTCCTCCCAGTGTGGGCGGACCTGAAGATCTGTGTCCCAAACGCCGTTTTCAAGGATATCTTTGCAATTTTGGATGAATATTTCATCTGCTCTGCTCATAAATGCACCGCCTTTTTATCTTATATTTTGATCAAGTCATTTTACCACAGCAACAGCCTCGAGCGCAACAGAATACTGCAGTAACAGCTCCGAGCACAACAGAATACTATGGTTTGCGGAGGTGATGCGGGTGAAATTTGCTGTGGTCGGCGGAGACAGAAGAGCCGTTCTGCTCTGCTCCATGCTGGCGCGGGACGGACACAAGGTACAGAGCTTTGCTCTTGAAAAAACAGAGCTGCCCGGGGAGATACCCAAGGCAGGCTGCCTGCAGAGCTGCGTCTATGGGGCAGACTGCGTGGTACTGCCAATACCGGCGGAGAGGGGCGGCTTTCTCAATGCGCCCTATGCAGCCGAACCCTGCCGGATAGACGAACTGATAGGGGCGCTCTGGCAGGGACAGATCCTGTGCGGCGGCAAGCTCAGTGAGGAGAGCCGCCTTGCAGCACTGGCGGCAGGGCTGCACCCGGAGGATATCATGCAGCGCCAGGAGTTTACCGTTGGAAACGCGGCGCTGACTGCCGAGGGTGCGGTGGGTTTACTCATTCAGAACAGCGAACGCAGTATATTGGGCAGTCGCGCGCTGGTCTGTGGATGGGGCCGGATCGGCAGAATACTCGCCCTGAGACTGAGAGCTCTGGGCGCGGATGTGACTGCGGCGGCACGAAGCCCGGGAGACAGGGCGCTGGCAAAGGCCATGAGCTGCAAGGCGCTGGATTACAGCCAGTTAGAGGGCGAGCTTGACTGTTTTGATTTTATTATCAATACAGTGCCGGCAAGGGTCCTGACCGACGCCATGCTGTGTTGCCTCTCTGAGGGGGCACTTTTGCTGGAGCTGGCCTCTCCACCCGGCGGCTTTGACAGAACACTGGCGGAAAACATAGGAGTAAAAGTCGTTGCTGCGCCGGGCCTGCCGGGAAAATCCTCGCCCTATTCTGCGGCGACACTTATCCGGGATGCGATATATCATATCATCAGGGATCAGGAGGAATGAGCATGGGAAAAAAGAGGATAGGACTTGCGCTCTGCGGGTCATACTGTACATATGAAAAGCTGTTCACGGCGGCGGAGAGGCTGAAAGACAGATATGAGCTGGTGCCCATCATGAGCGAAAACGCCGCAGAGACCGACAGCCGTTTCGGTACGGCGCCAGAGCATATAAAGAGGCTTATGCTTCTGACCGGGAAAAAGGTGGTCACTACAATCGTGGATGCGGAACCTCTTGGCCCGGCTCAGCCAATGGATGCCCTTCTTATTGCGCCCTGCACGGGGAACACGCTGGCAAAACTGGCACACGGGATAACTGACTCTGCCGTTACCATGGCAGCGAAGGCCCACCTGAGAAACGGCAGGCCTTTGGTAATCGCGCTGTCCACAAATGACGGGCTTTCCGGCTCGGCGGAGAATATAAGCCGGCTTATGAACAGAAAAAGCATTTTCTTTGTGCCCTTTGGGCAGGATGACCCCATAAAAAAGCCAAATTCCTTGCAGGCAGATTTCTCATTGCTTGAGGATACCCTGGAGGCCGCCATGGAGGGCAGACAGTTTCAGCCTGTCCTTGTAAAATAAAAACAAAAATTTCCCTGCCGTTTTCTGCGGCAGGGAAACTTATTAGCCTTTGCTGATTTTATAGAACTGTTTTTCAAATATCCTGACGATTCCGCATCTCCAGCACAGAAGCAGGGCGATGGCGGAGCCAACAGCGGTCTGCAATATCTGGAAGGGCAATTTCATGATGGCATACTCCGGGGTGCTGTAAATAAAGGCCCTGCCCAGGGAGTAGCCTGCTACCGTAATGATAAGGCCGAAAACCGCACCGATAATGGAGGAGGGTTCAGGCTTGTTTTTGATCAGATGGCGGGTGCACAGGGAGATGATAACAGCTTGTATGCCGTGCGTCACCAGAGAGACGAACATGGGCGTAGGATAGAACAACATATCGCCGATAAACGCCCCGACACCGCCCACCATGAACGCACAGAAAGGATCCAGCAAAATGGCGGCCGTGCAGATGATAACGTCGTTTAAGTACATATGTCCGCCGGGGACGGGGATGCTGAGAAAGCTGGAACTCATAATAATATTCATTGCCATCAGCACTGCAGTGAGGGCAAGTTTGCGAACGGTAAGCCGGGATTTGCTCATGTGAGGAATCCCCCTTGACTAATTTATGAAATAAATTATAATTCAAATGTGGCTATGTAGATATCACCAGTTTTGGAAAAGAAGATATGACCAGATATGAAATATTCCATTGACAAAAAGGCGGGAAAACCCGCGTATCTTCAATTATATATGCAGCTGCGGCAGGACATTGTGGACGGAAGTCTGCCTGAGGGGAGCAAGTTGCCCTCCAAGCGTACCTTGGCGGCGGAACTGGATATCAGTGTGATAACAGTAGAGCATGCTCTTGCGCTTTTGGTGGATGAGGGCTATGCCTGCGCAAGGCCCAGGAGCGGATACTATGCCGCCTTTGGAGGCACGGTACATCCTCAGCCTGTACCCAAGGCCGCAGTGGAGGATATGAGTGCCTCTGTGTCTGCCCCGGAGGATTTCCCTTTTTCCTCTTTGAGCAAACTCATGCGCCGGGTACTCTCCGAATATGGCGAACGCATACTCATAAGATCCCCCAACAGCGGCTGCATGGAGCTGAGAACTGCCATTGCCGAATATCTTGCCCGCAGCAGAGGAATAAAAGTTCGAGCCGAGCAGGTGGTGGTCGGTTCCGGGTCGGAATATCTGTACGGTCTGGTGGTGCAGCTTCTGGGAAGAGAGAGGGCATACGCGCTGGAAAAGCCCTGTTATGACAAGATACGCAAGGTGTACGAAGCGAACGGCGCCGTGTGCGTGGGACTTAAAATGGGCATGGACGGCATAGCGTCTGGTGAACTTTCCTCCTGCCATGCGGGTGTGCTGCACGTAACGCCCTATCACAGTTTCCCCAGCGGTGTCACCGCGACTGCGCCCAAACGCCATGAATATGCCGCCTGGGCAAGAGCCAAAGACGCTTTCATCGTGGAGGATGACTATTCCTCCGAGTTGTTTATCTCCTCAAAACAGATTGATACGGTGTTCTCCCTCGCCCCGGAGCGCACGATATATATGAATACCTTCACCAAAACGCTGGCCCCTTCCATGAGGACGGGCTACATGGTACTGCCGGAGCAGCTTTTATCCGAGTATGAGAGAAAGTTGAGCTTTTACTCCTGCACAGTACCGGTATTTGACCAATATGTGCTGGCAGAATTCATTCGGGGCGGCGACCTTGAGCGTTATATCAACCGCCGCCGGCGCAAGCTGCGGCAGCAGATGCAAAAATCGACCTGATTTCTCAGGTCGATTTTTAAT
>CAZESU010000053.1:0-13883 GCA_964515275.1 uncultured Oscillospiraceae bacterium | reverse complement strand
AATAGATTTCTACCAGACCTCATAAAAATTTGCGCATAACTCTTGACACTACCTTCATTCCGCCTGGTATGTTGCTTCCATTTATGAGCTCATGGATCGACAAGTGGATTTAGGTGCTACAATCAGTCTTTCTCTATCCCTCGTTGTTGAAATAATTGACCTCATAACACGCAGGGGATACTTTGATTTCGACGATTTGATCCCGAACTCGATAGGATCATCAATCAGATGGATTCTGTGGAGAGCAGGATATAAAGTTTATAAGCGAAGAAAACAATCTCGATTGCCATAGGCATTCTGGTTTAATATACGGTTGACTTAAACAGTCAAGAACCCTGCGTCATGACAGGATAGGAGAAAATGCATCATGGAATATCCAACTTGGAAAGAAAACGGAAAAATCAAACTGATGATCATTGTGGGCACCAGACCTGAAATTATACGCCTGGCCGCTGTGATTAAGAAGTGCCGTAAATACTTTGACACGATCCTGGTTCATACAGGACAGAACTATGACTATAACCTGAATGGGGTGTTCTTTAAGGATCTCGGATTGGCTGATCCGGAAATGTACTTGGATGCAACTGGGGCCGACCTTGGCGAGACGATGGGCAACATCATCGCTGCGAGCTATAAAGCGATGGTTGAGCTAAAGCCGGAAGCAGTTCTGGTTCTTGGTGATACAAACTCCTGCCTGTCTGTGATCGGTGCAAAGCGTCTCCACATTCCGATTTTCCATATGGAAGCGGGAAATCGCTGTAAAGATGAGTGCCTGCCAGAGGAGACGAATCGGAGAATAGTTGACATAATCTCTGATGTGAATCTGGCGTACTCAGAACACGCGAGAAGATATCTGGCTGACTGTGGCCTGCCGAAAGAGAGAACATATGTAACAGGGTCGCCTATGGCGGAGGTTCTGACAGAGAATCTGGAAGCTATCAAGGCGTCGGATGTACACACTCGGCTTGGCCTGGAGAAGGGCAAGTATATTCTTCTTTCTGCCCATCGTGAAGAGAACATCGACACAGAAAAGAATTTCACTTCCCTCTTCACGGCAATCAACAAGATGGCGGAGAAGTATGACATGCCAATCCTGTATTCCTGCCATCCGCGTTCTCGGAAGCGCCTTGAAGCGTCTGGCTTCAAGCTTGATCCCCGCGTAATCCAGCACGAGCCACTTGGATTCCATGACTATAACTGCCTCCAGATGAATGCCTTTGCTGTCGTCTCCGACTCCGGTACGCTGCCGGAGGAAAGTTCCTTCTTTACTTCCATCGGTCATCCAATCCCCGCTGTGTGCATCCGCACAAGTACCGAACGGCCAGAAGCACTGGACAAAGCTTGCTTCATCTTGTCTGGTATTGATACAAAGGGACTTCTCCAAGCTGTAGATATAGCAGTTGAGATGGTGAAGGACGAGAAGAACGGCGGTGCAATTCCAGTGCCGGACTATACAGATATCAATGTATCCGACAAGGTTGTGAAGATCATTCAGTCCTATGTCGGCGTGGTCAATAAAATGGTGTGGAGGAAAGAGGTCTTATGAGCCAATGAACATATTAGTTACTGGTGCGGCTGGTTTTGTAGGCCGTAATCTTGTAGAGAACCTCAAGAATATCCGGGATGGAAAGAACCATACGCGTCCACAGCTCCAAATCGAAGAGATATACGAATATAATAGAAGCAAT
The DNA here is from genome assembly GCA_964515275.1 of uncultured Oscillospiraceae bacterium. Classification (GTDB taxonomy): domain Bacteria; phylum Bacillota; class Clostridia; order Oscillospirales; family Oscillospiraceae; genus Limivicinus. The sequence goes on along the minus strand of CAZESU010000053.1, from coordinate 12,195 downwards.
ACGGCGGAACAGCTGGACGAGTGGTGCAGTAAAGCTGATTTTGTTTTTAACCTTGCTGGTGTGAACCGTCCGCAAGACCCGAAAGAGTTCAAAGAAGGCAACTTTGGATTTGCATCGACACTTCTCGACACTCTTAAGAAGCATAAGAACAAATGCCCAGTGATGCTTTCGTCTTCCCTTCAGGCCACTCTTGCCGGACGTTTTGGAACGAGTGAGTATGGGCTGAGTAAAAGAGACGGGGAAGATCTGTTCTTCTGCTATGCGGAGGAAACCGGAGCAACAGTTTACGTCTATCGATTCCCGAACCTCGTTGGCAAATGGGTACGGCCCAATTACAACTCTGCAGTTGGCACATTCTGCCACAACATCGCAAATGATCTGCCGATTACTGTGAATGACCCTTCCGTTGAACTTGAGCTTCTTTTCATTGATGACCTGCTCGACGAGATGTATAACGCGATGGAGGGGTATCCTCATCGTGCCGAGTACCCCAGGGCCGGGGAAGTTGTGGATGGAATAGAGTATGATGGTTTGATGCCGAGAGCAACTGATACTGGGCGTTATTGTTATGCCCCCGTAACCCACAAAGCCACGCTGGGTCGCATTGTAGAACTGCTTAATCAGTTCCATGACCAGCCGACCACGCTCATGACCCCTGATCTGATACCGGGAAGCTTCGAGAAGAAGCTTTATAGCATGTACATCAGCTATCTTCCCAAAGAGAAAACCGTATTCCCGCTTAAGATGAATGTCGATGCCAGAGGATCGTTCACAGAGCTTCTCCATACTGCATCTGCCGGACAGGTTAGTATTAACATCAACAAGCCGGGGATTAAGAAGGGTGAGCATTGGCATAACTCGAAACTGGAACAGTTCATCGTTGTGTCAGGCCATGGCCTTATCCAGATGCGGAGCCTGTTGACGGGGGAGATCAGGGAGTTTGATGTAAGCGGAGAAAAGATCGAAGCTGTGCAGATGCTTCCCGGCTGGACGCATAATATTATTAATCTGTCAGAGACAGAGGATTTAGTGACTGTTATGTGGGCAAATGAAGTGTTTGATCGGGATCATCCGGATACATTCTTTGAGCCAGTGTAAAACTGAAAGGACAAGCCACAATTCTCACAATCATAATGGCCGGATGCAGAGGTACGCCGTCTCTTCCCGGATATTTCAAAACCTTTAATACCGATTCAGGGTGTTCCTGTGTTGGATCGGGAGATTAGGTTGCCGGTTTCCCGGGGCTTCACAGATATCATTCTCGCCGTTTCCTATCTTCATGAGAAGATTGAGGAATATTTTTTGTGATGCTTCATCTATTGGCGCTCATATTGATTCCTTCGTTGAGGAGACACCCTTGGGTAACGCCGGCGTGCTGTTCAAGCTCCGAGACAAGATCGGCTTTGAACCATTCCTTCTCCTTTTGGACCGGCAGATCCTAAAACCCCTGTGTGGCAGTCATACGATGTTCTGCTATGACAGTCCAGAATATGTCAAAGACACGGGTACATCGGAGAGATTGGAACAAGTATGCTCAGATTATAAGGCTGGCATCGTTCAGGCTAAGAATCTCAAAAATAAACAGAAAGCTATCTTCCTTGATCGGGGCTGTATCCTCACTACAAGATCATATAAAAAAGGAATCTGTTACGAAAGGAAACGCGATGAACATACTGGAAGTCAACGATAATGATATCTATGGCAAAATATTCAACGGCTACAATATTTCAGAATACCTGAATGAGCAGACCGGTCACAGCGCCACACATCTCGTAGTCAACAAGCTCTCTGACGCAGCGTTCGTGTCGGAATTTTTCAAGCACCCAATCGGGAAAAAATATGAGCAGGAACTTTTCCGCCTTGAAACGCAGTGCCTGTCTGTCCACTCGATGCTGTCCATAACATCGGATTTTTTGGAAAACAGTGAGGAATACCAGCAGGCGGACCTCGTTCACTATCAGCAGTTTCATAACAGTCATTTGAGTTTGCCAAAGACACTTGAGATGGCCAAGCGTAAGCCCACCATCGTTTCCTTTCATGATCCCTGGTTCACCACCGGCAGGTGCGTGCATCCCGGCTCCTGTGAAAAATGGAAAAACGGGTGCGTCGAATGTGACGACCTGAGTTCACTTTTTCCCTTCACTGTTGACAACTGCCATGAGATGTGGAAGATAAAGAAACGCTTTTTTGAACAGGCCGATGTAGATGTTATCGTACACTCACAATACATGCGAGACCTGCTTAAGGAAAACCCTTATACAAAAGATCTGCATATACATACCATTCCCTTTGGCCTGGATGTAAAAAAATATAATTTCACCATATCCAAAGAGCAGGCGAGAAAATCCCTGGGTATTCCCAGGGACAGCATAGTCCTGTTTTTCCGTGCGCTTGAAACCAAAGGAATAAAATATATCATTGAGGCGCTGAAAAAACTTGACAGCGACAAAGAAATCGTCCTTATGAGCTGCTCGGAAACGGGTTGGCTTGGAGAACTCAAAGATAAATATACGGTTCTGGAGCTGGGTAATCTTAACGAAGCTCGGCTTCTTGTATGCTATAACGCATGCGATATCTTCCTTATGCCCTCACTTGGTGAAAGCTTTGGAATGATGGCAGTAGAGGCAATGGCAGCCGGTAAACCGGTAATCGTGTTTGACAATACCGCCCTCCCCAGCGTCACCTTTGCGCCGGAGTGCGGAGTGCTTGTAAAAAATCGTGACTCCGCAGAACTCCGTGAAAAGCTCAAGTTTTTAATTGACAATCCTGAGGAAGTCTCCGCGAGGGGAGCCTTGGGCCGTAAGCTGGTAGAAGAGCATTACGATATTGCAAAATACTACCAAAGCATGGTAAAAGTCTATGAAGAGAGCTTTCAGCGCCAAAGCTATAAGCTGTCTTCTCCCCGGCCAGAAGCTTATAAAGTTGACTATACAGACAAATATGTTCAGGCAGCCCTCTGTAAACTCTCATCGGTAGCTGAGGAGCTGTTTCCGTTCGACTGCGATCTTCCGGTCCTTTCCGGCAGAAATATCCTTACAGCTTCTTCCGGTAAGATACCTTTCAGCAATGAAAAAGTTATTGAACTCATCCTGCAGTTCAATAAAGAGGTATATAATAAGGTAGCTGTATATGTCCAGAGTTATATGCGGTGCAGCAGCACCGGTTTTCGGAAGCTGCGGCTCTACAGGGTTCTGAGAAACTCTTCCTTCCTGCGCCGTATTGTGAAGAAACTGCGGCAGATCATTAGAGGCCGCAGCAGTCAACGGCTTGACTATTGCGAGATGAAAATAGCCAAGCTTGAGCGTTCCAACGCCGAACTGCTGCAGGCAGTACAAATCCTGAACGAAAGAATGGAGAAGCTGAATGAACAATCCTAAAGTATCAATAGTCATACCGGTATACAATGGTTCCAAATATGTTTCAGAGGCTATTGACAGTGCTCTTGCCCAGACCTACGAGAACCTCGAGATTATCGTTGTAAACGACGGAAGCCGCGACAATGGTGAGACCCGAAGGATAGCCCTTTCGTATGGCGACAGCATCCGCTATTTTGAAAAGGAGAACGGGGGCGTATCTTCTGCCCTCAATCTGGCCATTAAGGAAATGCGGGGAGATTACTTCTCCTGGCTCAGCCACGACGACAGATATTATCCGAACAAGATCGCCAGTCAGATTGCTTTTCTTCAGGACAAGGTGCCAAATACCATCCTGTATTCAGATTATGATCTCATTGATACAGACTCCCACGTTTTTGCCTTCCGCACAATCAATCATGCGGAAACTGTATTAAAACCGGAGTTCTCTGTCCTTCGTGGCTATATAGACGGCATAAGTCTGCTTATTCCGAAGCAGGCTTTTGATGAATATGGCCTTTTCCGGGAGGATCTTCGCTGTACCCAGGATTATGAGATGTGGCTGAGGATGATGAAAACATATCATTTTGTCCATCAGCCGGAGATCCTCGCATCTACGCGCATACACCCGGCACAGGACACAAAGACAAGCCCTTTCATGTTAAGTGAAGGCAACGCATTTTATATTCGGGCGGTTGACAGCTTCAGCGCGGATGAGAAGATCTCGCTCTGCGGCTCGGAATACAACTTTTATATTGAACAGAAGAAATTCCTTGATACCACTCCGTATTCTGAGGCAGCCGCATGTATGCTGGAAAGAGCAAGCACCGTAAAGCCCGGTATTTTAAAGCGGTGTGAGGAGACTCCTGTCACCGTCGTAATCCCTTGCGTTTCCGACGGCGACGCGCTGGGCCTTTCTCTGGAGTCGCTCAAGGTACAAACCCATCTGCCTGCGGAAATCCTGCTTGTTGGGCACAACATTGACTTGGATATCGGTCTCCCCCTCCGCAGGCTCCTATCTGACAGCAACAGCATCCACGAACTGCTGGATGAAGGTATTCATGAAGCGTCAAACGACTGCATCAGCTTTCTCCTTCCGGGGGACAAATACGACCCTAAAACCATTGAGCTCCAGCTTTTTCGCATGCTCAGTACCGGTTGCCCGGTCTGCTGCTCTTCTTATGAGTCCGCCGGAAAGCGCGTCACATGTTCCAATGACAGTTGGGAAATCATCCGGGCTGCTGTTTCCGGGCGCCGTATTCCGATGTCCACGGTTATGCTTCAAAAGAGCAAGCTGAAACACTTGAAATTTGAATGTGGGCTCGGCCAGTTCAATGAGCAGTACTTCTTTTTGAAGCTTTTCTCTCAAAAACTTCCCTGTGGCTGTACGGATGCTTTCTGTACCGTTCGGGATACCGCAACAGCATCATTTAAGCGCACTGATTTATACGCATACAGGAAGTTGATGTCCCTTGTCTTTTCAGAGGACAATTTCTTCGGCATGGATAAAGAATGTGCGGAACTTTGTGAGAAATATTGTCATTTGGTTTCAAAGTGCGGCTCTTCGTCAAAAGAACCCTTTGGGAAACGCATTTTGCGCTATGCCAGGAGTTTTTTCAGCAATGGTCCTGCCTACTGCATAAAACGTCTGATAAATATATTGCACAAAAGTTGACATCGGAGGGTAGTTATGATCAAAGTAATGAGCATCTTCGGCACAAGACCGGAAGCAATAAAAATGGCTCCGCTGGTGAAGGAGCTGGAGCGCAGAAAGGAAATACAGTCAATCGTCTGCGTCACTGCTCAGCACAGACAAATGCTCGATCAGGTGCTGGAGACCTTTGATATAAACCCTGACTATGACCTGAACATAATGAAGCAGGGACAGACCCTTGCCGATATCACCACCGCCGCTCTGCGCGGTCTGGAGGATGTTATCAAGGGTGCGCAGCCGGATATCGTACTCGTACATGGAGACACCACTACTACCTTCTCTGCGGCTCTTGCCGCTTTTTATAATCATGTCGCCATAGGCCACGTAGAGGCGGGGCTTCGTACCGACAACAAGTATAGTCCCTATCCCGAGGAAATGAACCGTCAGATGACAGACAGACTGGCGGATATGTTTTTTGCCCCTACTCAGGTGAGCAGAGAAAATCTTCTGCGGGAAAATGTCAGTCCGGAAAAGATATTTGTCACAGGCAACACTGTAATAGATGCCATGTCTACCACAATCAGAGCCGACTACTCTCATCCTGAGCTCTGCTGGATAGGTAAAAACGAAAGGCTGATTCTTTTAACGGCTCATCGGCGTGAAAATCTGGGGGATCCCATGCGGCAAATCTTTCGCGCTGTCAGGCGCATCATCCAGGATTTTCCGGATGTAAAAGTGCTTTACCCCATACACATGAATCCCCTGGTACGTGATGTGGCCCGTGAGATATTTTCCAACTGCGACAGGATAAAGCTGATCGAACCGCTTGAGGTGTTGGATTTTCATAATTTTCAAAATAAAGCCTATCTTATTCTCAGCGACAGCGGCGGGATTCAGGAAGAGGCTCCTTCTTTGGGAAAGCCGGTGCTTGTGCTGCGTGACACTACGGAACGTCCGGAAGGCATCGCTGCAGGTACGCTCAAGCTGGTAGGCACAGACGAGGACATGATTTATACCGAAACCGCACGCCTGCTTTCTGACAAGGCCGCATATATGGCTATGAGTACCGCCTGCAACCCATACGGTGACGGACATGCCAGTGAAAGAATAGTCGATGCTATCATTCAAAAATTCAACCACGGAGCAGAACAATGAAAGACAAGCTCTCAAAACTTCAAAGTGTCTACAGTAAGTATGGGTTTGTGGGTTTTATGAAAAAAATACTGGCTTATTTTGTTGCAAATTATGTGGACAGAATAAGTCTCCCCGTGCTATTCAATCCACGCCTTTATCGCCGCAGAATACAGGAAATGCTCTCGGGCGATTATGACCGCGTGGTGCTGTGGCGCGACAGGTTTGGCTATAAGGTTCCGCTCTTTCAGCGCCCTCAGCACATAGCCGGCAATCTGGCGAAAAAACGCTGTCTTGTGATTTACGAAGTCACCACTATGACTGACAACGTCCGTTGTCTTGAAAGGCACGGGGATAATCTTTATTTATTCAACTTCAACAATATTCTTCTGGAAAAGCTGCTCATGAAGGAGCTGGACAAGGTGTCCAGGCCAAAATACCTTCAGATCTATTCAACCGACTGGAAACTGTCTCTGGACGACGTGAAGGAATATCAGTCCAGAGGCTTTCAGCTTATCTATGAATATATCGACCATATCAGCCCGGAGCTTGCCGGTACGAAGGATCTGCCCAAAAATATTTCCGACAAGTATGATTTCGTGATGAGCTGCCCCGACGTTTATGTTGTGGTCACCGCTGAGCTTCTGAGACAGGATGTGATTTCCCACAGGGGAACGCGAAGGCTGGCTCTCTCTACCAACGGCGTTGATTATAACTTTTTCCGTCATTTAGACGCAGATTATGAATTCGAGCCTGAATTCCAGACTATCCTCGATAAAGGAAAGCCTGTCGTCTGCTATTATGGAGCCCTGGCAAGCTGGTTTGACTATGAGCTTGTCGCCCGTATTGCGGACAGTGGAAAATACTCCGTAGTACTGTTCGGCGCAAAGTACGATAACTCATTTGATCGCATTCAGGGGTACCCGGAAATATATTTTCTGGGAACCAGAGATTATCATGTCCTGAAATACTATGCCATGAAGGCTGATATTATGATCATCCCCTTTCTGATAAACGATATCACTCGCGCCACAAATCCTGTGAAGCTTTTTGAATATATGGCAATGCACAAGCCGATAGTCACTACCGATATGAACGAATGCCGCCAGTTTTCTTCCGTTCTGATCGGGCGGAATCACGATGAATTTCTTTCACAGCTGGATCACGCGCTCAGCCTGAAAGACAATGCTGAATATATAGCGCTGCTGGACAGAGAGGCGCGTGAAAATGACTGGAGCGCAAAAGCCGCGGCAATCATAGAAATGCTTGAGGAGAGCTAAAGATATTCAAAGAGAGATGGTGGGCTAAATGATAAAATTTTCAGTGGTCATAATCAATCGCAATCAGCGTGAACTGATTTCCACGGCAATTGCAAGCGCCTTGTCCCAAAGCTACAGCAACCTTGAGGTGATCCTGGTAGACGATGCCTCCACCGACGGGAGCCAGGACGTGGAAAAAACTTTTTCCTCCGACCATCGTTACAGAACGATCTTCCTTGAAGAAAATGTGGGGACGATGTGTGCGCGACTTACAGGGATTGATGCGGCCACCGGCGACTATCTTCTGCTTGTTGACGGCGACGATGCACTTGCCCCTGATACATGCTCCCGTCTCGCCAATATCTTGACAGAAAAGAGCTATGACATAGTTGCTTTCGGCGCAGAGCTTGTGATTAAAGGCCCCTGCAGCCAGCTTCAGGCAAAAAACGTCCAGTCGGTGCTCTATCCATGCGAGGGTCTGCTCATTGGGGAAGATATTACCGCGGCAGCCTTCATAGAGCACAGGATGCTCCATACTGTCTGGGGTCGCTGTTACAGGCTGGAATTCCTTCAGCGGGCAATCAGATCCATCAGCAGGGAGTTTCTCATATACAATGAAGACTTTTACTTTTTCTTTGTGGTATCTTCTTTCGCGGAGAGTTATTTCGGTATTCCGGACAAGCTCTACCGCTACAGCTACGGCAGCGGAATATCCACCTCGGCCCGGTTGAGCATGGAACAATATGAGCAAACTTTGCTGGGTGTCCGTTCAAACCAGCTGGTGTCTGAATTTGCCATATCTGCGGGGCTGTTTCAGCGTTACGAAAAAATACTCCGGCTCAACATGGAAGAATGTGCCTATGCCGCGTGGCTGAAGCTGGGTTGTCTTGCTCCGCAGGACCTACCCCTTGGTCGTTCTATGATGTTTCAGCGCTATGACGCATGTACTGTGATCTCAGCTCTGGCCAGGCTGTTTCGTTTTTCCCCGGAGCAGGTGTCGGATACGCTTGGCATATCGGAGCATTTCAGGCCCTCGTCAGGCTCTGTTCAAAAAATTCTCCTTGTTTGTCCCCCCATCCCCAGCGTTCAGGATGTGCTGGACCGCATGTCCAAGGAAATGAGCTGTGCCGGACTTGAGACCGTTATGGTTTTCGATGGGTCTGAAGAACTGTGTCTCAACTGTTCCGGTGAAAACTACTCCGACCGTTTTCATGCATTGGCAGAACTTATAGAAAAGCACGGCGCCGATGCCGTTTTGTTCACCGATTATTCCGACGAAGACCTTTTCTGGGACCTGTGTACCGTAAAAAGCACCGGATCTGCTTTTATTTTTCTAAAGCTTCAGGCCGGATTACAGTCTAAGAAAGGCAGCTTGCCGGACCTCAGCTCTGTATTCAGGCACTCCGATCTGGTACTTACCTGTTCCGATCTTGATTATTCTCTCTGCGTATGTCTTAATCCAGGTACCCGCCGCATCTGTCTGCCTCTTGATATTGAGCCCTGCGTCCGGCCTGTTCTCCGTACAGAGGAGCCTGTCATTTTGTTTCCCACTTCCTATCCCGGCTATCCGCTCGCGCTTTGCGAAGCGCTGGATATACTTCGGAATGTGCTCAACGATGTTCCGGAGACAAAGCTATATATCATACCCTCCGGCAATGCAAGGGAGAGCGGTTCCCTTCCCCTGCGTTCTGATCTGGATGGGCATGTGGTCCTTCTTGACCACGAGGCAGGTATCTCCGGTTTGAATAGCTGCAGGACCGTCTGCCTTTACTCTTATCATTACAATCATTGCTCCGATGCTTTGGTTAGCTGCCTGAAAGAGGGCATTCCCATCATAAGTCGTTATGTGCCCGGACTTTTCGGGCACAGTATGGAAGGCTGCTACGTCAAATCAGGTTCCGGAAACATTGTCTCCACCGCCCAGAAGATCAGCCAGCTTTTGCTGGATCCGGCTTGCTATGAATCTGCTGTCAACGCTGCTCTGAACCGTACTGCAGAAATAAGCTCGGCCGAGTCTCCGGACTGGGTCTGTATTATGAACATATCGCTTGCAGAGGACAAAAGCAACCCTGAGCTTTTGGCGCAGCGTTCATACAGTACCTTTGAGGAGTATTTCACAACTGCAAACGAATATTTTTCATTGCTTGAATACTCGCGAAAAAGTAACTGTGAGGCTATGACCGCGTATTCAGAGCTTCTGAATTCCCGCAGATATAAGCTTGGCAGCGCAATCGTCTATCTGCCACGCAAGGTCATAGGCGCGTTCAGGAAAGCAAAAGATTCATAAGGAGGGAAAAATGAAAATACGCCAGATTGTCAAAACCTGTATCAAGAAGCTTCTCCTCCTGCTGCCAAAAAATCTCTGGCCGCTCAAAAGCTATTTTTTTATCCGCAATGACCGGCTGCGTCTACTGGAAGAAAACCGTATGCTCACTCAAAATCCTGCAAGCCCATATTTTGAGCAGTCACAGCGATTCAGTTCCTTTATTGAAAGCGCCTGCAAATACTATAACCGTGCAGATACGGAAAACGTGCTGTATTACCACGCAGGAAGCGGCAATCACGGCTGCGAGGCTTTGGTCCGCACCATTGTCTCCGCAGGAGGGCTGAACGGTGAAAAAACACTGCTCATGTCGTATCGAGCCCATGAGGACTATATCTTTGGGCTTGGCAACGTGATAAAGAATATTCTTCCTTCAAACGTCAGTCCCAAAGAGGCCACGCTTCTGGATATTTCGAAGGATGCGCTCGCCCTCTCCATCGGCGGAGATAATTACTGCTACGGGAACTGTCCAAAAACTTTAGCGGAGTTTAACCGTAATTTTACCCGTAAAGGCATCCGTACCGCTCTGATCGGCTGCAGCATCGAGCCTGAGATAATCGACGATCCGGATGTACAGAAGGATCTTGACAGTTATTCCCTTATCACCGCAAGGGAGAGCATAACCTACAATAAGCTGCTTGCCTGCGGGATAAACAGAAATACCCATCTTATACCCGACAGTGCATTCACCCTTGAAACGGTAGAGACTCCTCTTCCGAAGCAGTTTATTCCCGGAAAGACTCTGGGTTTGAACGTGAGCAGTCTCGTGCTTGATACAGAAAACGGCGCACTCCTTATGGATAATGTATACAGGCTTTGTGACTATATCCTTGAAAATACCGACCTGAGCATCCTATTGCTGCCCCATGTGGTACAACCCGGAAATGACGACAGCGCGGCCTGCGAAGAGATTTGCTCCCACTATTCTTCCGCCCGGGTATTTACTCTGGAGAATACCGATTGTCAGAGGCTGAAATTTGTAATTTCACGCTGCCGCATGCTTATTGCTGCGAGGACTCATGCGTCCATCGCCGCGTATTCCACCTGTGTTCCCACTCTGGTTCTTGGATATTCCATAAAGTCAAAGGGCATCGCCAGAGATATTTTCGGCACTGAAGAAAATTACGTTATTGATATACATACTCTTACAGACGATAGTCAATTACTCAGGGCTTTTATCTGGCTCTCACAGCATGAGGATGAGATACGTCGTCATCTGCAAAGCTTTATGCCCGGGTATATTTCCCGCGCTTTTGGCCTTTCCGAGCAGCTTGCACTTTTGAGAGACAGTAAGATGCCTTCTGTACTGCCGCTGGCCGATTCGGAAAAATGTACAGGCTGCGGAAGCTGCGCTTCGATCTGTTCTGTAAACGCGATTAAAATGCGCGTTGGAGCCGGTGGATTTCTGTTTCCTCACATTGACTACGACAGGTGTGTGCGGTGCGGAAGATGCGGCGCCGTCTGTGTCAGAAACCACGATCTGCCGCAGGTTAAACCCTCCGCCGTTTATGCGGCAGTCAACCGTTCTGAAGAGGATCGTCTCAGCAGTTCCAGCGGAGGCATATTCATCGCGTTGGCCCGCGACATGATCAGCCGAGGCGGCACGGTGTACGGTGCCGCCATGTGTGAAGATATGTCGGTACGGCACATGAGAATAAGTTCCGATGCTAAGCTGTCCCAGCTTCAGGGCAGCAAATATGTCCAGAGTGAGCTCGGCGAATGTCTCGCTCTTACGAAGGCCGACCTCGAAGCCGGAACTCCTGTTCTGTTTTCCGGCACACCATGCCAGATAAGCGCATTAAAGCAGTTTCTTGGTAAAGAATATGAAAACCTGCTTCTCGTAGATATCGTTTGCCACGGTGCGCCATCCCCTGCTGTATTTCATGAGACACTGGAAAGAATTGAAAAAGAAAACAGCTCGCCTGTTGTCTCTGTCAATTTCCGAAGCAAGGAGGTTTCCTGGGAAAACTATCGGCTCAATTACGTTCTGGAGAATGGAGCCGTGGTCTCCCGTGCGTTTACCGAAGACGATTACATGATGCGTTTTATCAGAAATGAGATATTGCGGCCTTCATGCTTTGATTGCCCGTCAAACAATTTCCGAAGCGGCAGTGATCTGACTCTTGGTGATTATTGGGGCGGGAACGAGCGCCATCCTGATTTTGCGGATCACAAAGGCATATCGATATTACTCATCAAAACGAAGACCGGCGCCGCAAGTCTGGAACGAATATCCCTCCAGCTGCGGATAGAAAACGCCGATTTAGCGCATATTATCGCTCACAATCCGTCCATCACCACTTCCGCAAGCAAGTAAAAACAGTACGTGTAATAAAAGTTGGGGGCAGCTCATCTTATCGGGATGCTGCCCCCAACTTTATTTATGTATAGGAATTTCCGTTTTTACCGTGAATGTAATACTGATACTAAACTTCAATTAAAACATTTATAAATCCAATTACGCAACGTAACACT
>CAZESU010000052.1:0-13894 GCA_964515275.1 uncultured Oscillospiraceae bacterium | reverse complement strand
GCTGGATATGGAGATGGCCTTTGCCACTCAGGACGATGTTTTTGCCGTTCTGGAAGACGTGCTGCCCCCGATTTTTGCCAAGTACGGCACGTATGATATCGCCTCCTCCGCCCCGTTCAGACGGATTCCTTACCTTGAGTCCATGGAGAAGTACGGTTCCGATAAGCCGGATCTGCGTATTGACCTTGTGGTGGAGGATATCACCGCTCTGGTGCAGGGAACCGAGTTCGGCCCCTTTGCCGAGGGCAATACCGTCAAAGCCATCGTCGTTACCGACTGCGATATGACACGCAAGAATATCGACAAGCTCTGCACCGACGTTGAGGTGCAGTCGGGCAGCAAACCCTTCTGGTTCAAGGTGGACGAAAAAGGTGAGCTTGCAGGCGGCGTGGCAAAATTCCTGGCCGACAGGAAGAACCGCATTGTCAGCGCCCTGAATCTGAAGCCCGGCTGTCTCGTGGGCATCGCCGCAGGCAATAAGGCCGTTGCTCAGAAAACCGCCGGCGTCATGCGCAAGATGCTGGGTGCGGCAGTTCCCGGACATATGGACAAGGAACGCTATGAATTCTGCTGGATCGTGGACTTCCCCATGTATGAGATCGGGGAGGAGTCCGGCGAGCTTGAATTCTGCCATAATCCTTTCTCCATGCCTTCCGGCGGACTGGATGTGCTGCTGAAGGCTGAGCGGGGCGAGATCGACCCCCTCACCATCACCGCCGACCAGTACGATCTGGTCTGCAACGGCGTTGAGCTGTCCTCCGGGGCCGTGCGTAACCATGACCCGGAGATCATGATCAAGGCCTTTGAGCTGGTACGACTGGGTGAAGAGGACGTGAAGAAGAAGTTCCCCGCCATGTATAACGCTTTCTGCTACGGCGCTCCCCCTCATGCCGGTATTGCCCCGGGCGTGGATCGTATGGTCATGCTCCTGTCCGGCGAGGAGAGCATCCGCGAGGTTATCGCCTTCCCCATGAACAAGAACGCTCAGGATATCATGATGGGCGCGCCTTCCTCTGTGGAACAGAAGCAGCTTGATGAACTTCACATCGCTTTAGTAAACGAAGAACAGTAACGGTCTGATAACCAAATCGAAGCCCAGCCCATGTGGGTTCGATTTGGAGAGGAAGAAGGAAGGAGCAAAGACGGAGTTTTTGCCGGGAGGCGGAAATGCAGTATTGCGAGTTTCTTCTGACGAGGAACAGGAGCAGCTTGATGAGCTGCATATTGCCCTCATAGGAGAGCTTGAAGATAAATAACATTATCCGCAGGGGCGACCACTGGGCTGCCCCTGCATTACTTGACAGGAGGACGCCATGTTTTCCAGTGTAAAGAGCCTGGGTGTCAGCGGTGTGGGTGGATATCCGGTGGCTGTGGAGGTGTATATCTCCAAGGGCCTGCCCGCTTTTGACATTGTAGGCCTGCCCGACGCGGCGGTAAAGGAAGCGCGGGAGCGGGTCCGGGCCGCTATTAAGAACAACGGATATAGTTTTCCCCTCAGCCGCATGACAGTAAATCTTGCCCCGGCAGACAGAAAAAAGGCCGGGACGGTCTATGACCTGCCGATCCTTATCGGTATTTTGTCTGCCTGCGATGAGATCAAAAAGCCGGGGGAGGACTGCGCCTTTATCGGTGAGCTGTCTCTTACAGGAGAGCTGCGCCCGGTTGCCGGCGCGCTTCCCATGGCGATAGCAGCCCAGAGAAGCGGCGTGAAGCGGCTTTTCGTCCCTGCGGACAACGCCGATGAGGCTGCTTTTGCCCAGGAGATATCCGTATACGCAGTGGAAAATGTGGAGCAGCTTATCCAGCACCTGCGCGGTGAAAAGAGGCTTGAACCCGTAAAGCCGCCGAAGCTGGAGACCAGCCTTTCCGGTATGCCCGATTTTTCCGATGTCAAAGGGCAGGAAAATGTGAAGCGGGCCTTGGAGATTGCCGCCGCCGGCGGGCATAATGTGCTGCTGGTGGGCCCTCCGGGCTCGGGCAAATCCATGATGGCCAAGCGCCTGCCTGCCATTTTGCCGGATATGAGTCGGGAAGAAATGATACAGACCACGGAGATACACTCCGTCGCAGGGCTTACCAGCCGCGCCCATCCTGTGGTCTCCCAGCGCCCGTTCAGGGCACCTCACCACACCGTGTCCGCCATCGGCCTGTCCGGCGGCGGCACTACGCCCCGTCCGGGGGAGATCAGTCTGGCTCATAACGGTGTGCTTTTCCTGGATGAGCTGCCGGAGTTTCACAATGATGCGCTGGAGGTCCTGCGCCAGCCTCTGGAGGACGGGGAAGTTACCGTGTCCAGAGTTTCCGGCACAGTGACCTTTCCCAGCCGCTTTATGCTGGTTTGTGCCATGAATCCCTGTAAGTGCGGCTGGTACGGGCATCCCTCCGGACGCTGCCGCTGCTCTCAGCGGGATGTGAGCCGCTACCACAGCCGTATTTCCGGCCCGCTGCTGGACAGAATTGACATTATGGTGGAGGTTCCTGCACTGGACTATGAAGAGATCAAACGGCGCAATCCTGCGGAGAGCTCTGCGGAGATCAAAAAGCGGGTGGATGCCGCCCGGACGATCCAGCACAAACGATATCAGGACGACGGCAGCATGTGCAACGCCCATATCGGCAGCCGCGAGCTGCGGGAGTTCTGCGCCCTGTCGGCAGAGTGCGAGGAGCTGATGCACGATGCTTTTGACAGCATGGGTCTTTCCGCCCGAAGCTACGACAGAATATTGCGCGTGGCCCGCACCATCGCGGATCTGGAAGGGGAACGGGACATCGGCGTGGCCCATATCGCTGAGGCCATACAGTACAGAACCTATGATTTCAGGGAGAACAATATATGAACGATATTATACTACTCAAGCTGGGGGAGATCGTGCTCAAAGGTCTCAACCGAAAATCCTTTGAGCAGAAACTGATGAGCAATGTGCGCCGCAGGCTGGAGCCCATCGGCAGCTTCCGGGTCTACTGTATGCAGTCCACCGTATATGTGGAGGCACAGGAGGACGGGGTCGACATGGACGCCGCCTTTGAGGCGCTGAAAAAGGTGTTCGGCATTATCAACCTGAGCCGCGCCGCCGCCTGCGAAAAGGACAAGGATGCCATCGCAAAGCTGGCCATCGAATACCTCCGGGAGGATATGGAGCGGGTAAAGAGCTTCAAAGTGGAGTCCAAGCGCAGCGACAAGAACTTCCCCATGACCAGCATCCAGCTGAGCCAGTATGTGGGCGGCCTTCTCGCGGAGGCCTATCCCGATGTTGCTGTGGATGTACATGAGCCGGAGCTGACCGTGCATCTTGAGGTAAGAGATCTGGCGGCCTATGTGCATGCCTCTCCGGTCCCCGGGGCGGGCGGAATGCCTGTGGGCTCAAACGGCATTGCGGTGTCTCTGCTCTCCGGCGGTATTGACAGCCCAGTCTCCACCTACATGATTGCGAAAAGAGGTGTCCGCCTGATCCCGGTGCATTTCTTCTCTTTCCCCTATACTTCTCAGCAGGCCAAGGAGAAGGTCATCGAGCTTGGCAGACAGCTCACCGAGTACTGTGGCCGGATGACACTTGAGGTGGTGCCCTTCACCCACATCCAGGAGGAGATCCGGGACAAGTGCCCGGAGGAATACTTCACGCTGATCATGCGCCGCTTCATGATGCGCATTGCAAAGCGTATTGCCGATGCAAACGGCGCAAAAGCCATTGTCACCGGCGAAAATCTGGGTCAGGTAGCAAGCCAGACCATGGAGGCCATGGCGTCCACGCAGGCTGTTATCGACATGCCCGTGCTCCAGCCCCTGATCGGCATGGATAAGGAGGAGATCGTCCGTCTTTCCCGAAAGATCGGCACCTTTGAGACCTCCATTCTGCCCTATGAGGACTGCTGCACCGTGTTTACGCCCAAACATCCCCGCACACACCCCAAGCTGAGGGATGTGGAGGCGGCAGAGTCCGTACTGGATATCGACGCACTGGTGGATGAGGCGGTAAGCGGCATAGAAAGGATTCGGCTGGAAAATGAATAAGGTATACAACACAGAAATTCTTTCCGTTGGGACCGAGCTGCTTCTGGGCCATGTGACAAATACAGACGCCAGAGACATTTCCGAAATGCTCTCGCAGATCGGCATCAATGTGCGCTACCACACCGTGGTGGGAGACAACCCGAAGCGGCTGGAAGAGTGCGTGGAGGTGGCAAAGGAGCGGGCAGACATCATCATCACTACCGGCGGTCTGGGCCCCACCTGCGACGATTTGACAAAACAGATCCTGGCAAAGGCTTTCGGCCTTGAGCTGGTGCAAAACGAGACGGAGTACAGAGGATTGTACGAGTATATCCACCCGGGTAAAGAATTCACTCCAAATAACTTCCAGCAGGCCATGCTGCCGGAGGGCTGTACGGTGTTTCATAACAACTGGGGTACCGCGCCGGGCTGCGCCTTTGAAAAGGACGGGAAGATTGTTATCATGATCCCCGGGCCGCCCAAGGAGTGCAACGCCATGTTCCGCGCCTGCGCCATACCCTATCTGCGAAAGCTGTCTGACGAGCAGATCGTATCCCATTCCCTGCGCATCTTCGGTTTGGGAGAGAGTGCCGTGGATCAGATGTTCCGGGAGGAAATGAACGCCATGAGCAACCCCTCCATGGCTCCCTACGCCAAGGAGTGCGACTGCCTGCTGCAGGTGACCGCCAAGGCTCACAGCGAAGAGGAAGCGGAAGAGATGCTCAAGCCCATCATCGCCCATGTGAAAGAGAAACTGGGCGAGTATGTGTACGGCATGGACGTGGAGTGCGTTGAAGAGGCTGTGATCCAGCTTCTTCGCGAAAAGCACATGAGCTTTTCCACGGCTGAAAGCTGTACCGGCGGGGATCTTGCCCGCAGATTTACCGACATTCCCGGCGCAAGCGAGTTTTTCCTCGGCGGCGTGGTGACCTATACCAATCAGGCCAAGGCCAAGCTCCTGGGCATAGACCCGGCTCTCATTGAGGAGAAGGGCGCTGTCAGTTATGAAGTTGCAAAAGAGATGGCCCAGCAGGTACGCGGCCTTATGGGCAGCGATATCGGCATCGGCATCACCGGCCTTGCAGGGCCGGACGGGGATGGTGTGCACGAGGTGGGCACCGTGTTCGTCTCCATGGCAACAGCCGGGCAGACCTGGGTGAAGGAGCTGCATTTGGGCACTTTCCGCACCCGGGGCTTTATCCGCCGCATGGCAGGAAACCATATCTACGACATGATGCGCCGATACCTCACAGGTTTGAATGTAATGTAAAACAAAAAGGGACTGTCTCATACTGATATCTAATAGAAATCTCGGAATCTTTCCGACATCATTCGCGCCATACTACGTTGAAGCCCTTGACCATATATATCCATTATGCTCTGCGGTCTTCGCCTCGTCTGGCGCGAATTTTGCTCGAAAATCTTTATCGATCTTTCTATCAGATATCAGTATTAACCTGAGGCTCACTGTCCCGATATCGGATTCTACCCCGTAGCGGATCCGCTTTGCCAATGGAATGCGCTGAAATACAGACCTGATTTCTTCAAAAATCTTAAGAATTTCCGGTGTTGACAAAGCACAGGGGACAGTGTATATTAACTGTACTAACATAAATAATACAGTTAACACAGGAGGTGTTCAGGTGATCCATATCAATTTCCGTGACCCCCGGCCCATCTATGAGCAGGTCAGGGACGGATTTCGTCAGCTGATCATCAGCGGTGTACTGCCTGCGGAGCAGAAGCTGCCCTCGGTTCGTGAGCTTGCCTCCCAGCTTGCCATAAATCCCAACACCATACAGAGAGCCTACCATGAGCTGGAGGCGGAGGGCTATATCTGTTCCGTCCCCGGCCGGGGCAGCTTTGTCAGCAGGACGGACGCCGCCGTTGAGGCCAGAAAGGCGGAGCTTATGGAAAAGCTGTCTGAACTTGTGAAGGAGCTTCGGCTTCTCGGCACGGAGGACAGCGAGCTGGAAAGTATCCTGAAGGAAGGAGAAGGGCAATGATTGAGGTAAAGAAACTTACCAAAACTTTTGATGGCTTCAAGGCTCTTGATGAACTGAATATCACCGTGCCGAAAGGCGCTGTGTATGGCCTTGTGGGGCCAAACGGTGCCGGCAAGTCCACCGTCATCCGCCATCTGGCGGGCATATACCGTCAGGATTCCGGCGAGGTTCTGATCAACGGGCAGCCCGTCTATGAAAACCCGGAGATTAAGGGGCGCATCGCCTACATACCGGACGATATCTTTTATTATACGCAGGCCAGTATCGGTGACATGATGAAGTTTTACCGCAGTATGTACCCCCACTTTGATACGGGGCGTTATAACAAGCTGGCGGAGGTCTTCGATCTTGACCCCAGGCGGCCTATGCGCAGACTCAGCAAGGGCATGCAAAAGCAGGCAGCTTTCTGGCTGGCCTTGTCCCAGTGCCCGGAGGTAATCATTCTGGACGAGCCGGTGGACGGGCTCGACCCGGTGATGCGCCGTCAGGTGTGGAGTATCCTGCTGGCGGACGTGGCGGAAAACGGAACCACTGTTCTGGTCTCCTCCCACAACCTGCGGGAGTTGGAGGATGTATGTGACCATGTGGGCATCATGAACCACGGGCGGATGCTGGTAGAGAGAAGCCTCTCCGAGCTTCAGGACAACATTGTAAAGGTGCAGCTGGCCTTTGCCGACGACGGAGAACTGCCGGAAGGGCTTGAAATTCTGCACCGCTCCAACAAGGGCCGGCTGCAGCAGCTGATTCTGCGGGGCAATGCGGAGGAGCTGACGGCAAAGATATCCGCAGCGTCGCCGCTGTTTATGGATATTGTCCCCTTAAATCTGGAGGAAATTTTTATATACGAGATGGGAGGTGCAGACCATGAGGTCAAAGATATCATTCTTTAATAAAGGCGTGTCCCTGAACCTCCTGAAGCGTTACTGGCCCCTGTGGGCGGCCTATTTTGTGGTGCTTCTGCTGATAACGCCGGCACAGCTGTCCGGAATGGTGGAGGGACTGGCGGCAGGGGAGATGCTGAACTACACCCTGCTCAGCTCGGGCCGGGATATGGCGCTCTTATCTATGGCGGCAAGCCCCCTGGCGGCTCTGGCCATGTATAACTATCTCTATACTCCCAGAGGCTGCGGCATGATGAACTGCCTGCCTCTGCGCCGGGAGACCGTGTTCTGCACAGCCTTTCTCACCGGCATCGCGCCCATGCTTCTGGCTGATGTGCTGGTGATGCTTATTACCGCCGTGGGCTTCGGGGGCCGGTTCGTGGGCATGACGGAGCTGCTTTTGTGGCTGGCCATTGTCGTCATGGGAAATGTGAGCTTTTACGGTTTTGCGGTCCTCTGCGCCTTGCTTACCGGTAATGTGGTCGCAATGCCGGCAATCTATGTGGTGCTGAATCTGGCGGCCTATGGGGCGGAGATGTGCATTCGGAACCTGCTCAGCGTGTTTGTATACGGGATGAGCGTAAGCGGTCTGACGTTTATGAGCTTTTCTCCTTTTGTGGCCCTGCCCGCTGCACTGTTTGTCAACCAGAAATCTTATGTAGATATGGACGGCGTGGTACAGGCCTTTCCCAATGCCTACGAGGTCTCCGGCCTGGAGCTGCTGGGGATCTACTGCGCGGCAGGCCTTCTGTGCGCAGTGCTGGCCCTGCTGCTCTACCGCCGCCGCCATATGGAGAGCGCCGGGGATGTGGTAGCGGTGCCAATTTTAAAGCCGGTGTTCCGGTACTGCATGGCCTTCGGCAGCGCGGTATTGTTTGCCTATGCGCTGTATTCCTGGATGGTCAACAAAAGCTTCGGCGGCATGGCGGACGCAATGCTGGTACTGCTGTTGATGATGATCGGCGCTTTTCTGGGCTATTACGCGGCGGAGATGCTGATGCAGAAGACGCTGAAGGTCTTTCCCGGCAAGTGGAAGGGCTATGTGGCCACCTGTCTGGTTCTTGTTGCCCTGACTGTGGCCTGGGAGTATGACCTGTTCGGCTATGAGCGCCGGATTCCGGACGCGGATGAGGTGAGCTGGGTACAGCTCAGCTTTGGTAACAGCGCACTGGAGGAACCGGAGAATATCTCGAAGGCAGTGGCTCTCCATCGGAGCATTCTGGAAAACAAAGAGGAGAACGAGCAGGCGGAAGAACAGTATGTGATGTCTATTCGTTACAAATTCAAAGACGGCAGAATTCTGATTCGCAAGTATCCAATCCGAGGGGACGAAGAGGCCCGGAACGACACGACTTCCGATATCAGACAATTTCAGGATCTGTGCAATGTCTATGAGGCCCGATATGACCGCATTGTGCCGGCTTTCCCGGTGGAGAAAAACAATATCAGCAGCGCCTATATCTACACCGACTACCGAAACGAAAACGGGAGTCTTGCCAGCAGCTATCTGAATCTGAGCGATGAGCAGGCCTTTGCGCTGTACCAATGCCTGCTGAAAGACCTGGAGGCCGGAACCGCAGGGAAACTCTGGGCCGTGACCAATGACGAATATCTGGACACCGTCTCCAATATCTCCATCAACATCGATTTTTCCGCGGGCTATGCCTCCGGGAAATGGGACTACCTGGGGGAACAGCTCTGCCTGAATGCGGAGAATGCCCTGAACTGGATCCGGGAGAATACCGACCTGGAAGTGCTGTCCCAGCGGCAGATCCAATGAGAGAGCACCGACGAAGCGGTGACGGTATATTACGGATGAACCCGCCGCCCCCAGAACATAAGGGGGCGGCTTTTTTTGCGGCTGCGTTTGCAAAAAATATATCCTTTGTTTAAAAATATTTGCAATTTTGTTCATTACAAAGTCACAAATCCCTGATATTTTATACTTGTAAAATAAATCAGCACAAAAAGAGGTCTTCAAAATGTTTGAACCCGCCGAAAACGAGAACAATATACACAGTACCGGCAACAGCCCTGAAACACAGGGAACCGGCGGATATTCAGGCGACACTGACAGGGTAAACGGGGAGTACCATTATAAAAACGGTTATACCCAGAAAATCTACTCCGACGCCCATTATGTCCCCGAAGACGAAAATACCGTCCCCCCCAGATACTACACGCCCCCCGAAAAGCCCGTGAAGGAGCCTAAGCCTCCCCGGCAGAAAAAGAACCACAGCGGCTTTGTAAAAAGCCTGTGCCTCTGCCTTGTGTGCGCATTGCTCGGCGGCGTAGTGGGAGCTGCGATCATGAACGGCAGTATGGACAGCAGAATTGATGCTCTTGAGGAGAGCCTTGCGGCTCAGGCGGAAGAGACGACCGCGATCCTGGGCAACCAGTCCGCAGTTACCGCCGCCCCCGTCAGTACCGCAGCAAAGCCCATTGCAGCCATTTACGATCAGGCCTGCGACCAGGTGGTGGGCATCACCACGGAAGTGACTTACACCAACTTCTTCGGGCAGACCAGTTCCTCCGCAGTTTCCGGCTCCGGCTTCATCGTCTCCCAGGACGGATATATACTGACAAACTACCATGTAATTGAATATGCCTATCAGGGCGGATACACCATTACCGTCATGCTCTATGACGGCACCAGATACGAGGCCACAATTGTGGGTGTCGAGGACTGCAACGATATCGCGGTTCTGAAGATAGACGCCACCGGCCTTACCCCCGTCACCTTCGGTGACAGCGACCAGATCTCTGTTGGCGATGATGTGTACGCAGTGGGCAATCCTCTGGGTGAGCTGGAGTTTTCCATGACGACCGGCCACGTAAGTGCCCTTGACCGTCTTATCACCACCGAGGAGAACAGCGAGCCTATCAACATGTTCCAGATAGACGCCGCGGTAAACGCCGGCAACTCCGGCGGCCCGGTCTATAACGGCAACGGCGAAGTGATCGGTATCGTCACCGCAAAATACAGCGATACCGGCGTGGAAGGTCTTGGTTTTGCCATCCCCATAAACGACGCTGTTAAGATAGCCGACGATTTGATAACCAAGGGTTATGTCACCGGCAAGGCTTACATGGGAGTTCAGATCGATGAGCGTTACAACTCTATGTACAGCCAGTATTACGGAATGCCCATCGGCGCCTATGTCTACTCGGTAGAGTCGGGCAGCTGCGCTGAGAAAGCGGGCATACAGGCAGGAGATATCATTACAAAAATCGGCGATACTGAAGTCACCAGCTACAGTGAACTGAAGCAGGCCATCAAACAGTATTCCGCCGGCGACACGGCAGAGATTGAACTGTACCGTGCCGGCGAGAGCCAGATCCTCTCCATCACCTTTGATGAGTCTGTGCCCGACTCCGCAAATCCCTGAGCGGGATCATTAAATTGCTACTTTTCTACTCCTATAAATCCTCTCTTTTCTCCCAAAACGAAGGGCCGTACAGCAAAAAACTGTACGGTTCTTTGTTTTTCTGGGGAGCTTTTTTGCCCAAAACACTTGATTTTTTTCCTGTATGGGCTAAAATAGTAGCGTTTGAAAATATGATACTCTCAGGAGGAATAACAAAATGACTTACGAGATGGACATTGCCGGCTTAAAACGGGATCTGCCCCTGTGCAAGGTCACTGACGACCTGTACATCGGCGCCTTCGTCATGTTCGGTGATGTTGAGCTGACAGTCCACTGTGCCGCAGAGCTTCTCAAGCGCGCTCCCGAGTATGATTACATCATCGCGCCGGAAGCAAAGGCAATCCCCCTGCTCTACGAGATGGCCCGTCAGAGCGGAGCGGAGAAATACTTCCTTGCCCGAAAGGGCGCCAAGGCCTATATGTCCGGCGTGTTCGAGGTGAATGTGAAGTCCATCACCACCATGAGCATGCAGAAGCTGGTCATTGATACGGCAGATGCCGAACTGATCAAGGGTAAACGCATGCTGATCGTTGACGACGTGATCTCTACCGGCGAGTCTCTCCACGCCATGGAAGAGCTGGTGAACCGGGCCGGCGGCATCATTGCCGGCAAGATGGCGGTTCTGGCCGAAGGCGATGCCCAGAGCAGAGACGACATTATCGTTCTGGCCCCGCTGCCCCTCTTTAATCCCGACGGCACCGTAAAGGCCTGATCCCCCGGAGAATAAAAAAGACGGCTCAATTGAGCCGTCTTTTTATCGCTTGTCTTTAAAAAAATCCCGGAGAAGGTTGGCGCAGTCCTCTGCGAGAATCCCGCCGTATACGGCAGGGCGGTGCCCGTAGCGTTCGGAAAACAGGTCAATCACACTGCCGCAGGAGCCGGACAAAGCCTCTCTTGCACCGAACACCACAGTGGGGATACGGGAATTGATAATGGCGCCGGTACACATGGGGCAGGGCTCCAGCGTCACATAGATGGTGCAGCCCTCCAGCCGCCAGCTTCCCATGGCGGTGCAGGCCTCTCTTATGGCTTCCACCTCTGCATGGGCAGTGGCATCAGAATTCTCCTCCCGACGGTTTCGCCCTCTGCCGATAATGTTTCCGTCCCTGCCTGCAATGACGCAGCCTACCGGCACCTCGCCGGCCCCCGCCGCCTCTCTTGCCAGAGAAAGGGCCAGGGCCATGTATTCCTCCCGTTCCATAAAAACCTCCGTTTGGAAAAAAGGGGCTGTAAACACAGCCCCTTTTTCATTGTTTCCTTTGTGCGCCGGTCTTATGCAAGAGCGGCGGTAATGATGGACATCTGGTAGACTTCCTCAGCGTCGCAGCCGCGGGACAGATCGTTAATGGGAGCGTTCAGACCCTGCAGGATAGGGCCGTATGCGGCAAAGCCGCCCAGACGCTGTGCGATCTTGTAGCCGATGTTGCCGGACTGGATCTCGGGGAAGATAAAGGTGTTGGCATAGCCGGCAACCGGGCTGCCGGGGAATTTGAGCTGACCCACAACAGGGGAGACAGCGGCGTCAAACTGCATCTCGCCGTCGATTGCCACATCGGGAGCCATCTCCTTGGCGATAGCGGTAGCGTTACGTACCAGATCAACACTGGGACCCTTGCCGGAGCCCTTGGTGGAGTAGGACAGCATGGCCACTTTGGGATCCATGCCGAAAACCTTTGCGGTCTTTGCGGTCTCAACAGCCACCTCGGCCAGCTGCTGTGCTGCACTGAGGGTTACGTTGCCTTCCTTGTCCAGCTTGTCCTCATAGGAGATGTTGATGGCGCAGTCGCCCATGGCCAGCATCTCATCGCCGCGGACGAGAATAAAGCAGGAGCTCACCAGATTTGCACCCTTCCTGGTCTTGACCAGTTGCAGAGCGGGGCGAACAGTGTCGGCGGTGGAGTAGGTTGCGCCGCCAAGCAGAGCGTCTGCAACGCCCATCTTTACCAGCATGGTGCCGAAATAGTTGCCCTTGGAGAGAGCAGCGCGGCAGTCCTCAGCGGACATCTTTCCCTTGCGGAGCTGAACCATGGTCTCAACCATCTCGTCCATCTTATCATAGGTGAGAGGGTCGATGATCTCGAGACCCTCAATATCAAAACCGCCCTTGGCTGCCGCAGCCTTGACCTCTTCTACGCTGCCCACCAGAATGGGGGTCAGAAAACCGTCTTTTTTCAGCCTTGCAGCGGACTCGAGAATACGGGCGTCGGAGCCCTCAGTATAAACGATCTTGCGGGGATTTGCCTTGAGTATCTCTACCAGATTTTCAAACATTTCTGAATACCTCCAAAAAGTCAGTTGTTGATTATTTTTCTCAACGTTCTTACTCTACCACTACTTTCCGGCTTTTTCAAGAATATTGGAATAATTTCTGTTTACAAAGCGATATTTTGCATTTATAATACTCCTTGTTATCAAGAAACGGACGTGAAAAAACATGAGCAGAACCTTCCCGGAAACGCTGTCCGCCCTGCGGAAAGAGAAAAATATAAGCCAGCGCACAGCCGCTGCCGATCTGAACATCAGCCAGGCCCTTTTGAGCCATTATGAAAACGGTGCAAGGGAGCCGGGTCTCGCCTTTATCTGCCGCGCCTGCGATTATTACGGCGTAACAGCGGATTTTATGCTGTGCCGCTCCGACGAGCCAAACGGCATGAAGAGCACAGCGGAGGCAGCAAAAGCCTTTCTGCGCCAGCTCCGCGCCCTGACGGATAAGGCGGAGATGGCTCTGGACGAATTTACCGGCACAACAGACGGAGAGTTACTATGACAGACCAAAAGCGAATCAGAAATTTTTCAATCATTGCCCACATTGACCACGGCAAGTCCACCCTGTCCGACCGACTCATTGAAAAGTGCGGCGCGGTAGAACAGCGGGTCATGGAGGATCAGATTCTGGACAACATGGAGCTGGAAAAAGAGCGGGGCATCACCATAAAGGCCAGAGCCGTGGGTCTGAATTACACCGCCGCTGACGGGCAGGACTATACCCTGAACCTGATCGACACTCCGGGCCATGTAGACTTTAATTATGAAGTCAGCCGCTCCCTTGCTGCCTGCGAGGGTGCAGTGCTGGTGGTGGATGCCTCTCAGGGCGTGGAGGCTCAGACCCTTTCCAACACCTATCTGGCTCTGGACAACAACCTGGAAATTCTGCCCGTTGTGAACAAAATCGATCTGCCCGCAGCGGACCCCCAGCGGGTGAAGGATGAGATCGAGGAGATCATCGGCATCCCGGCTCAGGATGCGCCGGAGATCAGCGCCAAAGCGGGCATCAATATCGACGCGGTGCTGGACGATATTGTTAAGAATGTCCCCGCCCCCGCCGGTGACCCCGAGGCCCCTCTGAAGGCTCTGATCTTCGACAGCCAGTATGACAACTACCGGGGCGTTATTGTCTTTATACGCATCGTGGACGGCTCCATCCGTAAGGACAGCGAGGTGCTGCTCATGTCCACCGGCGCCAAATACAAGGTGCTGGAAGTGGGACATCTGCGCCCCATGGGCCTTGATCCCTGCGAGGAGCTCTCCGCCGGCGATGTGGGCTACTTTACCGCCAGCATCAAAAACGTGGCGGACACCCGGGTGGGCGAC
>CAZESU010000051.1:0-14430 GCA_964515275.1 uncultured Oscillospiraceae bacterium | reverse complement strand
AAAATAGGCAGAAGATTGAGCAATTTCTTTTTCACGCTCAAGGCCCCTTTGCAGCGTCAGCATAACAGAGCCTTGTATAGTTTCGGCCAATTTTCTGTGAACAAACTTTGAATAATACTTTTCGGTTTCCGCATGCTGCTCCCCCTTCTGTTCATACTTTGCCGCAGACAAGGATTCCTTTCCTGTCAATGGAGTGAAAAACGCCCCCGGCGGGAATCCGCCGGGGGCGTTGGGGTTTTGCGGGAATTATCCAAAGAAGCCGCCGAACAGCTTTTTCAGACCGTTCAGGATCGTTCTCAGGATGATAACGGGCTTTCCGGGAGCGGGATCGTGCTTCGGATCGCGTTCGGGGTTGGGTTTCGGTTCCGCGACCTCTTCGGAGACGGTGAAGCTCAACTCTGCGGTCTCGCCGTAAGTCACTTCCACATCGGTGAAAGCGGCCTCGTCCAGCACATAGCCTTCGGGAACCAGACCCTCGGCGGCAGACCGGATTTCAGCGGCGGTAAAGACTGCGGTCTCCCCTGCCACGCCGTTTTTGGTCAGGACAACAGATGCATCGTTGACCTTGACGGTCAAAGCCGCGTCGGCATAGGTGATTTCCGGCTCGGAGGGGGTAACGGACTCATTCTCAAAGCCCAGACTCAGCAGCGCGGGAATCAGATCTTCCGCTGTCAGCTCACCCAGTGCTGCGCTCGGATCGTCGCAGATCTTCAGCTTGGTGATGGACAGGATGCCCTCGCCATTGTTGGTGATCGTGATGGTAGTACCGTCGGTCGCATTACCCGTACCACTCTCAAGTACAGTATAGAACATATCGGTGCTGGAGCTGAGCGTCTGTGCATTGCCATTGTTGATGGTGTAGCTGGTGGAAGCATTGAGAGCTTTCAGGCCGATCTGAACTTCACGGCTTGTCTTGATCGTGAATACCAGAGCCTGATTCGGCTGGAGATAAATCTCGTTCTTCGGGCCGTTGTCCAGCAGATCCTGAACATCTGTGCTGCTGTCGAATGTATTATTTGCGCTCAACACAACAGCGCCTTCTGTAGGACTGACGGTGGCGTACACCTGAGCAAGGGTAGTCTTGGCAATGTCCCCGGCATACTGGCTGTTGCCAGTATTGACGTTCAGACCTGCCAGTACCTTGTCGCGCAGCTCAATGAAGGTGGGATTATCTTCTTGGTCAGTTACATAGAACGCAGGCTCGGTTTCCAGCGTACCATAAACACGGAAGCCATCCAGATTGACGGTTTTGTCATCGGTGTGCTTGATCGTCACCGTGTAGGTACCGTGGGTCAGGCCGGAGATGGCAGCGACAGGCACGTTGTAGCCGGTAACGTTCTGGAAGTTGGTAGCAGAAGTGCTGCCATTGAGCAAAGCGGTCTCGACAGAAATCAGCTTTACGGTGCTGCCGGAACTGTTTTTCACTTGAATCATCAGGTTGCCAGTCTCGGTGGTGCTGTTGGTGTAGACATCCACGCCGGTGCCGGTAAAGGTGAATTCAGCAGAATCGCCCTTGGCGCTGCTGGTGGCCTGTGTGCCGTTGGAGACATCAACCGCGCCCTTATAAGCATCGTCATAGCCGTACTCGTCGGTACTCTCGCCGGCAACCTGCGTGGCCTGCGTGCCGGTACCCTTGGAGCCGCCAGTCCAGTTTTCGGTGTAGGTGGCAAAGCCTTCCTCATAGTACACCGTAGTAGCGGGGTAGACCTCGAAGGTATAAGTACCGCCTTTGGTGTTTTTCAAGGTCACGGTATCCACATTCTGCAAAATCGCGTTGGGGGTGTAGGTCACCACGTTATTCGCGACGGTGACGCTACCATACGTTGCACTACCGGATACAAGTTCATACCGGCCATGGTTGCCCTCGCCGCTGTAGTCGATGGTGACGGGCAGGCCGAAGTCGATGACAATATCATTCGGGATGAAGGTCGGCGCAGAAATTTTTGCTACCGCGCTGGCGCTGCTGTCATATTTACCCTCAGAATATTGACCGCTGTAGCTGTAGGACAGGTCAACGGTGTTGGTTACGTCCACATCCAAGTCATCGTCGGTGATTGCGTAGGTGACTTCATAGGTGTAAGTCGTGTTCGCCTCAAGGGTGGAATCGCTCAGAGACGGGGAGACGGTGCTGTTGTTGCTTTGGGAGAACGCTGCTCCTTCCAGTTTATCCGTCAGGGTGACGTTGGTGTACGTGATCGCCTCGGTGGTAGCGTACTGGGTAACCGTGACTTCATAAACGATCATATCGCTAGCCTTGGCCGTCATCCCCTCGGTGTAGTCCACGCCGTTGACCGTCTTGATGGTCTTTGTCACAGTGGGCAGCTTCTGAGAGCGGAAAGTCAGGCTGGAGTTTATATCACTATTTGCCGTACGAGTCCAACCCATGGTCCCATGGTAGCCTGCATTAATGGTGTAACGCAACAGAGCCTGTACAGCAGTTTCACTGAATGCTGTCCGCTGATACATCAATGCACCATTTGTATACGCATTCAAGCTGGTTACGTCATCTGTCTCATATAAAGCGTAATAGTTACCAGCACTATTTGTTGAGGCCATATAAGTCAAGGCGTAGCCGTCATCCTCAGCGCCAAAGAAGTTTATTGCAAAATTGATATCAAAGCCCACGAAAATTAGCTCGCCCTCCTGGGCTTCAAGCAAGTCGGTGCTCACATTAAAACTGTATTTCACCTGAGTGTTGGTAATTTCCGTGACATAAATTTTACAGGTATTAGCTGAGCCGTAGCTCTGGACAACTGTCACGGGAATTGTATAGGTAAAGCCGTCAGCAGAAGTGTAAGTTACCGTAGTTTCACCTACCGAAACGCCAGTGACGACACCGTTCTCATCAACCGTAGCGATGGTTGTATCACCAGAGGACCAGGTACCACCGGACAAATTCACATCAAGGTCGCAGGAAGTACCCACTGAGGTAGTCAGCTTTGTTACTTTGACTGTTTCCTTGTTATTAGAATCACTGAAATAATCAGTGCAGGTAAATGGAGTATTGTTGGAGTCCACATACTTCGGGGCTTCTTTGACCGTGATATTATATATCGTATTGCCCACGGTGACGGAGGTTTCGCCGATCGCGACGCCGGTGATGGTAATGGTGGTGGCATCCACAGGCTCAGTAGTGGTGGTTTCCACGGAGTAGAGCTGTCCATTGTTGCCGTTGGTGGTGCTCACCTGCCATGTGCCGTTGTTGGTTCTGAGGTAATAGTTGGTGGATTGCCATCCGGAACCGCTTGAGTAATAGAATCCACTGCTGTACTTCCAGGTGTAGTTATCAGCATTAGTAGAGACACCCAAACTATTACTAGTATGAGTCAGATAATAACTGCCGCTTTTGATTGTATAGTTCGTAGTACCATAACTACTACTACGAGTAACCGTCCACACGGTGGCCTGAGTGATATCTGTTGTGCTGGAAAGCGTTGTGCCGTTTAACACCAGATAGTTGTCGTTGCCATCGTAGATCACGCCTGTGTAAGTACTGTTGCTGTTCATAGTAACAGCGCTACCAAGGGTCGTTACAGTGCCACCATCAACCGTGGTACCATTCACTGCAACGGTGGCAATGTTGGTGTCAAGTCCGGAGCCAGTATAACTGGATACATAGTTCCCCGTGTCATCGGTGATGGTGGTAGACTGTCCCACATACAGGGTGACAGGTATTTCCTTCCCGGTTTCCTCCGATGACGTCGAACCAATCGTAGCGTCGGTCGCAATTGTGGCAATCGGGATATTGGTATAAGTAATAGACCCGGAGCCATTCTCATACAGCAGGCCGATGGAGCCGTCGGGCAGTTCGGCCAGATCGGAATACTGATAGGTGCCGGTACTGACAGAATAGGTGTACTTCCAATTGATGGTCAGATCATTCTGTACAAGGCCCACAAAGATTTTTCCATTGGTACGGTCACTGGTACTGGCGGGGGCGGACAGGAGAATCGCGGGGCAGCCGTCAATGAGCTTGGAATAGGTCAGGGTACTCAGCTCACAGCCTGTGTTATAGCTGATGTCGATGACAGACTGCTGATTACCCCAGGTTGCGCCGTTATCCTTAGACACAAAGTAGCCGCCGTGACGGGTGAACATGTACAGATATTTCTGACCGTTTACGGTCACCTCGGAGATGGAGGCCTCGGAAGTCGTGACAGTCATATCGTCGCTGCGCGTCCAAGTCGAACCACCGTCATCGGAGTAAATGACGCTGGTATTGCCGTCTGCAGTAGTATATGTATAGCAGGGGAAGATAATACGTCCGGTGGAGGTCACAATGCCGCCGCCGGGGCCGACGCCGTAGAAAAATTCATTGCTTTTCTTTACTTTTGGGTTCAGCATGATGGGGGCGGACCAGGTCGCGCCGCCGTCGGTGGACTTGGTCAGGTACAGATAGCTGGTGCACAGCACCTGATAAGGGGAATCGGAGAAGAAGAGGTTGGTGCTGGTTCCGTCGGTATCGGTGATATTGAAATACGCATCCACGGTGTAGCCGGAGACCAGGGTGCCGTCCGTCTTGTAGATGTAGGCGGTGCCGTCAGTGAAGTCGCCCACATAGTAGTCATAGCTGGAACCGCTGTTGTCACTCAGCAATAGATGACCGTCACTGTCAAAGCCGGTGCCGCTCTTGATACTGCTGATAAAACCGCCGGTAGGATACAGATCCACCAGCATATAAATGGTTTCACCATCCGTAGCCAGAGACGGGTCGATAAAAGCGGTGGAAGATTCATTATATTGGTTACCATTGTCGCCCAGATAGTTGGCAAAAGTGTAGCTCCAATTCAAGCCGCTGTCGTTGGAACGGGATACTATGGTGTCAAGCCCGTAACCATCAGCAGTATTATTCCACCGGGCGTCTGCCGCCGCGACCAGGGTGCCATTCTTCAGGGTCACCAGAGCGGGGATACGGAAATTAGTGCTGCCGCCGGTGCCGCTGAGAAAGGGCTGGTCGGTGGTTGTTCCGTCAGTAGGCTTTGTTCCCATGGTGATGGAAGCGGTGGAAGGCTCCCCATCCGCCGAAGCCACAACGGCTGTTTCCCCGGCGGGGTCTTCCGCGACGATTTCGACAACGGGTTCGTCAACGGTTTCTTCCGCAGGTTCCTCAACGGGTTCCGTGGCGGGCGCTTCGGTCTCCCCGGCAGGAACTTCCGTCTCCGTGGGGGTCTCCTCCACGGGGATAACATCTTCCGATGTCTCGTCCGCAAAGGCGGTTACAGGCACAGCCATGCTGAAAAGCATGACAAGAGCCAGAATCAGGGAAAGGGTTTTTGTACGGTTCATCTCAAATTAACCTCCTCAGTTAATCTTATGTGCCTGGGAAAGCGCGGGAATTTATTTAAAAGCAAAAGGGTTGGGACGGAATCCCTCCACCGCCTGCGCGGTTTACTATCTTTCACAAGGGGGGCAAAACGAGGGCAGGAGAAACGGAATCCCCCCGGCGCTTCGCGCCAGCCTGCGGCCCAGGTCGCAATCATAGATTGCTCCCCGCTTTGGCTACAAACAGCCCACCGGGCTGTTTGCTTAACGCGTCGCGCCCTTTGACAAGGGGGGCTTTGGGTGACGAAATCCACCTTTGACAAGGGGGCTTAAGGGGTTGAATTATGTTTGGGCGAAGCGTCGCATTTCGCGGGCGATCTCGCACAGGTAGGTGGGGATGCCGGAAACGCTGCCCGTCTCTGCCAGCGCCATAGCGGCACAGCAGTGACAGAGGTCATGATCGGGACAGGCGGCACAGACACCGGACAGCACAAGAGCGTCCGTCTGCTCTGTCAGCTCCTGCCAGCACTCTGAAAACGATCTTTCCCGCAAATCCACACGGGGTTCCGTCATCATGCCGCAGGGAGTGAGCCAGCCATCCCATGTGATCCAGAACGCCGCTTTCCCTGCCCGGCAGCGGACTTTGCCGTCCAGCGGGTCTATGCAGGACTCGTCCAGGCCAGGGAGCGGAATAGCGCCCTTGCGGATGCTCTCCAGATAGGCCTGATACCGCTCCTCCCCGTTTTGCAGACGGAAAATACGGAGATGATGCTGCGCTGCCTCCCGGGGCGTAAAGCGCCGGTTGACGCCGGTTCTGGAGGGGTCGCGCCGGATGGGCGGAAACAGATAGGTAGTGGTCTCCAAAATCAGCTTCCGGCTTTCCGCATAGGCCACCAGCGCTTCCAGATCAGAGACATTATCCGGCGTCAGTGTTCCGTTCAGCTTGACCATGATCCCCGCATCCTGCAGGGCTTCGATGGCCTGCTTCACGCGGGTGAAAACGCCTTTTGCCCGGCACAGAGCCTCGTAGGTATCGTCGCCGGCACCGTAGAGCGTAATGTTGATACGCCTTGGCGGGTATCGCTTCAGCCGTTCCACGGCGGCTGCGTCGATCAGGGAGCCGTTGGTATTGATGGAAACCAGAAAGCCCATCTGAACAAGCTGCTCATAAAGCGGCCAGAAGTCCGGCCACAGGAAAGGTTCCCCGCCGGTCAGCAGCAGATAAAGCATTCCCTGTTCCCGAGCCTCCCGGGCAATCCTGAGCCAATGATCCAGCGTCAAAATCGGGCGGGGGCTTTCCGCCACCTCCCCGGGGGTTTTCCGAACATAGCACATCCGGCAGGCAAAGTTGCAGACCGGGGAGAGTTCAAAGGTTCCGCCGATGGGAATTTTCGCCCGGCCGGCCTTGGAATACATGTATTCCGTCAGGCGCATGGGGCTTATGGAGCGTTTTTCACTCATGTTCTTGCCTCTCCTCTTCCAGCTCGGCCCGGAGCAAGTCCACGGCGGCCCTGTCCGGTGTGCAGGACAGCTCATAGACGGGAATATCGGAAGTCAGCGACTCCGCCAGTTCACAAGCCAGCAGCATACAGGATCGGTCCCAGGTGGTGACGGTGATCCCGGCAAACAAAGCACGAAAGGCTTCCGCCGGTTTCAGCCTGCGCAGGCTGCATCGGGGCGCCTGCCGCAGCATCACGACAGCCCGGACGCGGCAGCTCTCATTCACAAAGTGACGGGAGGAGCCGGCATAGGGGGAACCCCAGGCCCGCCAGCCATCCTCTCCCTTGTGGAGAATGGGCCGGTCGCCGTTAATCAGCCGGGCACCGGCATAGCGCTGCCACAGCTCCGCCTGCGTGCTTTTCCCGATGCCGGAGATCCCGGAAAAGAGAAGTCCGCCCACAGGCGTATCCACGCAGGAGGCGTGGAGCAGCAGCCGCCGCTCACGAAGCAGGAGCATCTCCCAGCCGCTGAAAGAAAAGCAGTTGCCCATCTCCATGACCAGTTCTCGCCCGTCCGCAAGATACTCCACCAGTTCCCGCCGTGCGGGCAGGTCATCGGTCACGCGGGCGAAAACGACAAAGTCATGCATCCCGTCAAAGTACCGGCGTTCAAAGCCGCCGACCCCATCCGAATAGACCTCATAGGTCTCCCCGCGATAAAGAGGCCTGCCAATTGGCTCCGGCAGGCCGGGAACTTCCCGGAACTCTACCAGATACCCGTCCGCGGAGGCTGCGGAGAGAAAAGGCGGAAACCGCTCAGACAGCGGCAAAGCTTCCTCCGTTTTCAGCGTGATGCCCACACCGGCCACCAAGAGCGGATAGAGGTGCGGTTCCGACATCAGGAGTTAAAGAGCCTTCCCGCCTCAGAAGTGCCAGATGTATAGCAGTAAGCTTCAGTAGTTTGTATATCTATCTTACACCTTGATTCTTCACCAGTGAAGACAGTCTCGCGTATACCCCAAAAATCATCGTCAAGCGTGGGCTGGCAGTCATTTGTATCTGCTTGATTTACATCAATGCCGCAGGCCGCAATACTCTGATTCAGGACGAAACTCTCATAAAAAAGCTCGGGCTTTACATAGGGTTTTTTCATGGTATCTTCCCTTCTTATCACATGTTCATGTGCGTTTTACATCTATCAGCTCAGTTTTCCGGCGTAATCCGGACCACTGCGGGCTGGCCAACCATACAATCAATAGCATCCACCGTGACGCTGCCGCCGGCGGGAATCCCCTCCGTCGGGTAAACATAGGAGACGCCGCCAAAAAACTCGCTTTCGTCCAGCGTGTCATGGCAGATGACATTCAGGGGACCCAGGTCTTCCCGGGTCAGGTTTGTGAGGGTTATCGCTGTCCCCTCCACGGAGACGGCGATGCTGTCTTCCATCCGCTGCTCCCCGGCGGCAAATTCCGTCTCGGCCTCAATGGCCTCACAGGGGACGGCATTCTCATAAACGGCGTTATCCACCGCAAAGGCAATGGTCCTGCCGTCTGCCGGGAGATCCTGAACACGGAACGAATAGACGGTGCCGTCGTCCAGAGTAACGCTGAACACAGCGGAGACCAGATACTGATCGGAAACGTTGGTGATCTCCAGACTGGCGAGGTTTTCCACAAGCTCGTTGCCAGCATCCGGGTTCATAACATCAGAGGACAGGAGACTGTTTACCTCCAGACCGGTGTCTCCTACCGTATAGGGGAACTTGAGTCCGGTATCCACCTCCCCGGCGGAAAGCGATTCTGCCGGATTGACCGCATTATCGCTCTGCGTCTGCTCCCCCGCCAGAGCATCCAAAAGGCTCTCGCTTCGGAAGAGAACCACACAGAAAACCACAAGAACCAGAAACAGCAGCACAACGATCAGCAGGCCGCGTCCCCGGCGTTTCCGTCCTTTCCGGGAAGCCGCCCGGTTTTCAGACCTTTGTTTTTCCCGGTGTTTTGCCATTGTCAAAGCTCCTTATAACAGATTCAGCTCCCTCAGCTGGGTCAGAAACGCCTGAACATCGGCTGAAGCAGTCTCGCGGTCAATGTCATAGGCATCCACCACGGCATCCACCAGGTCTTCTTCCGTACACTCGGATTGAAGCCGGTTCCAAAGCAGCACACCGCTCTCGGAAAGGTTGATCATGCCCTTTATCTGTAAGGCGGTGGCTCCAACCGGAATCAAAATATTCTCCCCGGCAATCTCCCGGAGGATCAATTCCCCTTTAACCTTCATTACTCTCATCCATTTTTACTTGCTATAAAAATGCATACTACCCCATACTTTTTTTACATTATATTCCTTTAAAATCCATCTGTCAACTGCTGTTATGAGGAAAAATAACGAATTAATATCTGTATTTTTGTTAAAATTGATGTCCTGATCTCCTTTCTGTAAGAAATCAGGACTTTCAATGGTATCTTACATAAAGAAGAAAATGCGCTGTCATTTATCGGCGGGATGAACTTCCGCCGTAGCTGCCGTAGTAGGAGCCATAACCATAGCCGTAATATCCATAGGTGTCACCCAATGCGCTGCGGTCGGCGCAGTTCAATGCACAGCCGATGATCTGCAGATCGTTGGAAAGCAGCTGCACGCCCTCCAGAATCTGATCCTTGGAGGCATAGTTCTGCCGGATGGTCATCAGGGCGCAGTCCGCAAGATCGGTCATTTCCGAAGCGTCGGCCAACATGGAGCAGGGCGGAGTGTCCAGAATGATATAGTCAAAAATCCTGCGCGCTGCGGTGATAAAAGACCGCAGCTCCTCTTTTGCCAGCAGCTCTGCCGCGTTGGACACCGGGGCGCCGCCAAAAACGACAAAGAAATTCTCCGTTTCCATGGGATAAATGATCTCGTTGGGTGATGCCTTCCCTTTCAGATAGGAAGACAGCCCACGGGAACCCTTCTTGCCCAAAACCGCGGCTACCGACGGGTTTCTCAGATCACAGTCGATCAGCAGAGTCTTCTTGCCTTTCTGAGCCAGTGATATGGCCAGGTTGGTGGCAACGGTCGTCTTTCCTTCGCCGGGGACGGCGCTGGAAACCAGGAGCACTTTTTTCTCCTGGGCGTGCATTTCCTTTTCCACGCGAATCCGCAACAGACGTATGGACTCTCCGAAGCCAAAGGTATCGCTCTCTTTGGAGAGAATGGGACAGGCTGCCTTCCGCTGGCCTTTTTGATACCCTTTGACGACCGGCAGCATACCGATACAGTGGAGATTGACCAGACGCTTCAGCTCCTCCTCGCTATGGATGGTGGAGCGGGCAAAGGAGGACATCAGCACGATTCCCAGCCAGACCACCAAGCCCACGGCAGCCCCCTTTTTCATTGCGGAAAAGGTGTTTCGGCTGTTGACCGGGACGCTTGGTACGCCGCTCTCATCCAGCAGGGTCATCACGGTAGGCCCAACCACAAAATCCGCCACGCTGGGATAACAGGAGATGACCGCGTTGAGCACATCGTAGGCCAGCTGGGGGTCGCCGGAGGTGACGGTGAGGGTAAAGATATTGGTATTCTCCAACACGCTGGCAGAGACTGACGGCATGCTGGATATATTCAGCTCCCGCATCACCGTATCCCGCAGCACACCGCTGGTGAGAATATAGGGAAAGGTCTTGACCATCTGCGATGCCGTAGCGGTGTTATAGGTTCTGACCTCCGCCTGGAGCGGATTGGTTACATAAACGGTAAAGGAAGCCGTTGCCTGATATTTGGGCGAGTAGGATCGGTAATCCCTCCAGCCGAAAAAGACGGAAGAGAGAATGACCAACGCAATTCCCAACGGGAGAAAATGCCGTGCGCTCCGCAGAAAATCCGATATCAGCACGCGCAGATCCATGCCCATCATATTCTTTTCTGTATGTTCACTGTCCATGACGATCTCTCTCCGCCCTATTCCTCTGATTGTCTTGTCGTATCTTTTCTGTTATAGTTCCCATATTTACCGTATTTTCCGTACTTCCCGTAACGGCCATAACCGTAACCGTAACCGTACCCATAACCGGATCCCTGCGTAAGAGACAGCTCGTACACGTTATTGATCACGCAGCCGATCAGCTTTGATTTGGCCCCTTGCAATGCACGAATGGCCCGGTTGATACCA
Organism: uncultured Oscillospiraceae bacterium; assembly: GCA_964515275.1. Lineage (GTDB taxonomy): Bacteria > Bacillota > Clostridia > Oscillospirales > Oscillospiraceae > Limivicinus. Next base: position 3,585 of record CAZESU010000051.1, on the reverse strand, counting down.
TCTGCCTTTACCACATTCTGCTGCACCACCAGAAGGGATGCATCTGTCAGCTCCATGATGCACTCTGCATCGGGCGCTACGGACATAGGCGGGGTATCTACAACGACATAGTCAAAAAGGTTCCGCGCCTTTTCAAGTAACTGTGCCATTCCTTCGGAGCCGGAAATCTCCGTGGAACTGCGAAGGCTTCTGCGCTCCAGCAAAAGGCAGAGTCCGATCGGCTCCATCTGCATGATGGAATCCTCCAGTCCGGCCTTCCCGGTGGCCACATCTATGGTCCCGGAACGTCTCCAGGGAAAATGAAGAATTTTATAGCAGGCGGGCTTTCGCAGATCGCAGTCTATCAGAAGAACCCGCTTGTTTTTCTGGGCCATGGCGAGGGCCAGGTTTGCGGCTACCGTGGATTTGCCCTCGTTCTCCATTACGCTGGTCACCATGAGCACGCCGCCGTCGGCCGGCATCAGTTGTTCCACTCTGCGCCTCAGTTTCCGGATCGTTTCCACGAACTGAAAGCTTGTGGCAGGGTTGGTGATCAGAATACTGGTTTTACGGCGCCGCAGCATCATACCCAATGTTTTGTATTTCCGCTCGTGCCCGATTTCCGTCAGCACATGGCAATCCAGCTTCTTTTCAGCCTCCTGCCTGCTGCGCACCGTGTCACGCCGGTAGGAAAGGAAAGCAAGAAGAAGGCACATTGCGGCAGCAGCCAGAAAAGCGGCTTTCTTCATATAGGAGAAAGATGCAATGGGGTTAACGGGGGCGACAGGCACAGTGGGATTTTGCAGGACCTCCAGAATGGTATCTCCAAGAACCTGATAAGAAACGATCTGGTGATTTTCAATAATGGCCCGCATCACCAAAAATGCGGTACGGGGATCCGACGCCGTTACACGCAGGGTAAGCAAATTGGTTTCTGCAATTGCGGATGCACTGATCTTCCCGTCAAAGGAGGCCATCCCCAGCGTTGCAAGTACCTTTTTTTGCAGGATGGAACTGTTGAGCACCTCGGAAAATACCGTTGCCAAATTGGATGTGGCAGACAGGTTTTGATAGACTGTGGTTGAGCTTCCTCTTGCGGAGACCACAAAAGTGGTCGTGGTAGAATACGTCGGGGTATAGAGAAGATCCGAAGCCACATAGGCGATGATTCCCGCAAGAACAGCTGTAAACACAATGAGCCGCCAGCGCTTCACCACATCCCGCAGAATGGTGGTGATCGGAAAAGAAAGCAATTCAATTTGTTCGCTTTGTTTTTCTGTGTTATCCTGCATGACTTGTACCTCTTACTCCTCCACGACAACGATCAGCCGTGTGTACCCGGTGTATCCGCGATAGCGTACGGTATAGGAAACGCTGTATGTTCCGGGAACATTCGTATTGACATCCGAATCATAACTGATGGAAAAATCCTCCGAGCTGCTGTTTATGGCAATCTCCTGGGTTCCTGCCCGCAGGGTCTTCAGATAGCTGTCTCTCTGAAAGGTACTTCCCTGCTTCACGTAGACCAGATAGTCGCTGAGCTCTAACGTGGCATTATAGGTGCCGCTGGGATAGACCTCCACCGGCACGGTCAGATAAGCTGTATCCTTCATGCTGTTGGTAACGCGAAATTCCACATCGTGAACGCCCTCTGTGGTAATGGTATCTTCTCCGCTGACCAATGTCGCCTTGACCCGATCATCCAGAGCACCGTCGATCACATCTTGCGCCCCTACATAGTTCAGCACGTCAAAGTTGGTTCCGCTGCGAAAGACCAGAGCGGCAGACAGGGTAAACCGAGGGCTGTGATAATCTGTATAATGTACCGTGCGCTGCGCTTTTCCCACGTTTCCGGCCTGATCAAAGGCCGCATAGGTCACCGTGGCCAGCTGATCTGAAGAAAGATTGGTGATGCCCTCCACGACAATGCCGGCACTTACATCCCCGTCCTTTGCATCAAAGGCCGTGACGCCGTACAACAATTCCTCATCTGTGACGCCTACGGAAACTTCCAGAGTCTCGGAAGGAAAAGAAATCTCCGGTGCGGTGCTGTCAATCATCTGCCGGGAAAGGATATAATAGACAACAAATCCAAAGCAAAGCAATATAGTGAGCGGCAGAACCCCAACTCTTCCTTTCCTCACGCGACATTTCTCCTTTTATTTGCCTGCCCCATGTGTTCCTTGAAAACATCAATCTGAGGATTCAGAACCCGAAAAACAGCACAGGCATTATAAACCCATTTTAATTTTGGATATATGATATTACCATGATCGAAAAATTTTGTCAACGCCGCAGCTTTTCCGGTAAGGCCGAGCAGCGTTTTTAGATGGCGCAGACGAAAAAAAGCAGCCCCAAACCGTTGTTGGGGCTGCTGAAAAGAGCTGTTTTCTTTCATTTTATATAGTGAATTCTGCTTTCGTCAAAGCGATCCTGCTGCCGCCTTTCCTCTGCCGGATAGCCGCAGGCAACAAAAGAGAATGCATACAGGTTTTCAGGAATCGACAGCACTTCCCTTGCCGCGTCCATGCGTTCCTGCTGCGGGGCAATCCCCATCCATACGGCGCCCAGTTCCAGCGTGTCCGCCTCCAGAAGCAGGTTTTCGATTGCCGCACTGCAGTCGATCTGAGCGTATGCGGGAGCGATGCAGTCTGCCCGACAGCAGACCACAAAACCCAAGGGGGCATTCAGGAGCGGGCCTGCGTAGGGGCTGCATGCGGCGAGCCCGGCAAGTTTTTCTTTGTCTGTTACCACATAAAACTCCCAGGGCTGCTGGTTGTGGGCGGAAGGAGCGGCCATTGCGGCGCGGAGCAGCAATTCGACTTTTTCCGGTTCGACTGCCCGGTCTTTGTATTTCCGAATACTGGTTCTGTGAAAAATAGAATCCATGCAAATTACCTCCCAAGCATTAAAATATTTCTGATCTCAGCCTCTCACCAAACCGGCGTTATACTCCATGTTGATTTCGGCGATCTCTTTCTCCCCGTCGATATAGGGCTGGTACATGCTCTCTACACGGCCACCGCCCAAATTGTCACAGCCATTGCAGAATTCACAGCTGTTTCCGCAGGCAGCGAGAGACTGATTAACAATTTGTATTCTTTCTTCTCTTGTAGTATCCCTGATTAAAATGGAACGCATGATGCTTTCCCCCGCTTCTTATCATTTGCTCCGATAATCCGCTGAAACTTCCTGAAAGCTTCTTTTGCCTTCAATATAGTCTTCATACACTTCAGCCAGGTCTTTCCCATGAAAGACCCGGCATATGCTGCAGCTGTCGCAGTCAGCTCTGCGCCGGAAGGTCTCATTGATATAGACAATGCGATCTTCTCTGGTGGATGTTTCTATCTTCGGGGCATGGGACTCTCCTCCCCTTTTTCCTGTTTTTCTGTATTCTACAACATTTTTTGCAAAAATGGTAGTTTTATTTCCGCCTACGTTCTTTGCTTCCCAATGCTCTTATTTGCAGGTACAAGCGGCTCTTATGCCCGAAAATCAGAGGCAGTCCCACTTTTCTTCGCGCTTGTGGATAAAATTCGGATTTTTGAGCGAAATTGTGGATAAAATCAGCAAAAAACAGCGCACAAAATCTGAGGGGCAAGTCTG
>CAZESU010000050.1:0-14520 GCA_964515275.1 uncultured Oscillospiraceae bacterium | reverse complement strand
GGAAACTATCGCGCACGGTGCTAAGCGGGGGAAAATCCGGAGATGACGTCAAAGGGTTACCTATCGCAAAATCTGGCCCGGAACTATGGTGCCATTGCCCGTGACCACTACGGCTACCGCATTTCGGTGGTGGATCTCCGGGAGCCAACCCGGTCAGATGGGAACAATTTGCTGACCCTGATCAACCGGTACATGGACATTGCCAGAGACGATCCCAAGAACCTGAACGCCCGGGCCAAGGCGGAGAAGTACGCCAAGATCCTGGCAAAAACCATTATCTCCCCGGAGGGAGACAGCGCCGACCACGGGCAGAACGCCTATTTCTACGACGCGGCGGAGGGCCTGCTGGCCTCGGTGGTGCTGATGCTCTCCGAGTTCCTGCCTCCGGAGGAAATGGACGGCTATGAGGTGCGGCACATCTCCTCAGTGTTCAAACTGGTGCAGGAGCTTCTGCGGGTGGGCAGCTTCCGGGGGCAGAATCAGTTCCAGGAACTGATGACGCTCCTCCCGGATGACCACAAGGCAAAGTGGCTGGCAGGCTCCGCCCTGACCGCCGCAGACCAGGCAATGAACTCCGTCATGTCTACGGTGCTGTCCAAGCTGAATGCCTTCCTGGATTCAGAGCTGGAGCAGGTGCTGTGCTTCGATGGGAGCATTGACGCAGAGCTGTTTGCCAGAGAAAAGTGCGCCATATTCCTGATTCTTCCGGAGGAAGATACCACGAAAAACTTCGTTGCCAGCCTGATGATCCAGAACTTGGCAAGAGAATTATTCTCTGTCGCCAATGAACATGGCGGGAAGCTACCCAACCGGGTGGTGTTCTTCTGTGACGAACTGGGAACCATGCCGCCCTTTGATATCCTGCCCCTATTCTCCGCAGGCCGTTCCCGGCGTCTCACCCTGGTACCCATCATCCAGAGCCTCGCACAGTTGGAGAAAAACTACGGCAAGGAAGGCAGCGAAATACTGGCCGACAACTGCCAGGACACCATCTTCGGCGGTTTCGCCCCCAACAGCCAGACAGCGGAAGCCCTGTCCCGAAACCTGGGCAGCCGCACAGTCCTCTCCGGTTCCGTCACCCAGGGGAAGGATAACAACTCCCAATCCCTGCAAATGATGGAGCGTCCCCTGATGTCTGCGGACGAGCTGAAATCCATGCCCAAGGGCAGCTTTGTGGTGATGAAAACGGGAACGCACCCCATGAAAACCAAGCTGAAGCTGTTTTTCAAATGGGGAATCCAATTTGGAGATCCTCTGAAAATGCCAGACCAGGGCAGCCGCCCAGTGCATTACGCCAGCAAAAATGATCTGGAGCGGGCAATCCTGCAAGCACACCCAATTGTCCAAACAGCTCCACCTGTTCCAAAAGCAGAAACATCAGCCCCTGAGACTAAATCTGAAACTCAAACCACCTTGCGTACCACACCAGAAAACTAAAAGCAGGGCGAATCCGCCCTGCCCACTGTGAAGAAAGGAATTGCTATGTGTAACTTAACTACTCTCTACCGTCTGAACCTCCCTCACCGTGCCATCTCCGTCTACCTCTACCTATCCGCCAGAGCCAACAAAGATGGTGTGTGCTGGCCCGCTATATCTACCATTACCAGAGATCTCAAGCTCTCTGAGTCCACCGTCCACAGATCCATACATGATCTTCGGAGCGCAGGACTGATCCAAACAGAACAGCGATATCGAGAAAATGGGGGAAATAGTAGTCTATGTTACACACTGACAAGAAGCTGAGTCAAGACCACCGGCGAAGCCGGTGGCTTGCACAGGCCCTATAAGGGCCTACTACCAGCCGCACCTGAAGGTGCACTGAAAATCTTTCTTTTGCACGAACTACTCCGCAGCTATTAAAATAGCTATTTCCTTACTAACGAAGATTGTGCTATAATCATTTCTGTCCAATTGGGATAACCTCCCTCTGATATGATTTGTAAACGGTTGGCGAACCTGTTTGCGCTCTATCATCGGGAGGTTCTTTTTCTGCGCATAAGTAGAACTTTTTCCGGCTCACCCGCATAGCGGGTGGTTATCTTTCGTAGTAAGGGGCGACAGACCCATAATGGGTCGCCATGTACCCATGTACCCATTATAGGAGAGTCCTGTCGAAAAGTCATGGGACAGTGGCGCTGCCGCGTCTGAAATTGCGACACGCCAGCGCTACCGTAACTTTTTTGGACAAATGCTGCAAAGTGTCCCTTGTTAATCGAATATATTGCGGCTATTCTAAAAATGTAAAATGTGTATACAGTGGTTATACAAAGAAAGGACTCGTGTAAAATGGAAAATACCACGTCCCGTATTATTATAGAAACGCTTGTAAAAAAGGCGCTGAGAGAAATAAAGGAATCACCGGAACGCAGCATCCGCAATCTGGTGGATATGGCACTTCATTTTTCAAATGACCGCTTCCACCGCAGTTTTTTTGAGATGGCGCAAGCCATGCTGCAAAATGAAAACAGTCCTTATTATGGACTGATTGAAGATGTCGTGTGCAATGTGGATCCCGAGAGGCTTGTGCATTTTGGAATGAACCTGGGCTATAACAGCTGTGTAGTCGGTGCAAAGATGATTCGGGCGATTGAGGCGAAAGAGCATTACAATGTTCCCTGGACGATTTTACTGAATCTGGATCCACTTTATTTTTCTGACCATCAGCAGGAATATGAAGCATTGATTTCCCAGGGGGAGGGAATCGGGATTTATGCATGGATGCTGATCCCCCAAAAAGGGGCTGTTGATTATTTGCCGCTGGTTCAAGAGCACCCGGATAGTGCCTTTATTCTATTCTGTAAGCCCAAGGACATCACGTTATCCTTCTTGGATTGCGTGTCCGAATGCGCTAACCTTATGCTGGCCGTTCATTACGATGAAGATACTGCCGATGCCTGCGACCTTCTCAGATGTGCGAAGCTCCTATATTCTGTTTGTTCCGTATACACTGAAAACGATGTGGAATCCATCACCGGCGGCGAACTGTTTTTCAACATCCAGCAGCTTCACCCTGTATTTACCATACTGCTTGCTGATTCAGAATGTCTGGATACGGCAAGGCAGATGGTATATGAAGCGGTCAAACAGGTAAGAAACCGCCAAGAATACCAGACAATTGCCTTGGAAGCTACTTCTGACAGCAGTTTCATAGACAGCATTATTTCCAACGACGCTTGCCTGGCAGGCTTTGATTCGGAAGGGTATCTTTTCACCTTACAGGGAGCGAAAAAAGGGGATCGCTTTCACTTCCTGCAAAATGATTTGCCCCATATTTTGCAGCTGGCGTTTCCAAAATCAAATTCCAATTTGCCAACAGTATGATGGAGAAAATTGGTGTAGTAGATGTTGGCGGTGGATTACGGAGTATCTAATACGCGGCGGCCGGAATGATTCTCATCCGGTCGCCGCATAGGATTCTACCTTGTTCCTATGTGTGCGGATTGTATTCTCCAATCACATTCCAAAATGCGCTTGCATCCATTTTATCGCACCTTTCTTCCGGTCCGTCTGTTATCATTCCTGCCTATCTGCTGATGTGTGATCGCCCCATGCATTCACAATCATGTCACTCAGCGTATCCCCATGAAAATATAACATCTGGCCATGACCGTAGCCATCCAGTATCACTTCTGTATAGTTCTGGAGATACTTCATCAGTATTTTATGGGATTTTTTGGCATACGGTTCTTTACTTCCACAACAAAGCGTTACCTGGGTTCGCGATTTCTTTATGGAAGGATCGACACGATATGTGTAATTTTGAATCATGTTTCTTTTTATGCTTTCAAAGGAAGCGTCCCAGTATACATACTTCATCATAATCAAATCATCTTTTGACAGACCCATGAGGCTCATCGTAAGATTCATTGCCTTTGGGAATTTACCATTTCTCTTTTTGGCTGCCGCAAACATCCAATTCGTACACAATCCCGCTATTTTACCTTGATGCGCGACATACGTACCATCAAAAAACGCCTTTTCTATTTCTATATTGTTACGCGCAAGCAGTTCTGACAGCACGATGGTTCCTTGGGATATCCCATAGATACCATATAGTTTCCCACAATGCTGTTCCTTAACGTAATCTTCAATCTGCCTGCATTGGTCTCGAAAAGAAGTAAACTCCCCGCTTCCCTTATAAAATCCGTCCATAGCAGGAATGATCAAATAGTAATGACTCTCCAGCTTATGTAGAAATTCATACATACACTTCCAATCCTGACACATTCCATGCATGAATAGAACGGGCGCATTCTTTCTGTTCCCGTAAGTTGTAAACAGCATGTTCCTACCTCTTATTCTATTTTCGTATCAGCCAGCAGGGATAGCATATTACGTTGTTTCGCTCATATTATGATAAATTTCCGCCGCTGCTCCCTGTACCAGAACCTTTGTTGTAGATACAAATTGGTCCGGTAACATACAATCCTTATCCAACAGCCACCGCTCGATGGAGCAAACAAGACCGTCTGTAAGAAAATCGACGAATAATTGCGGAATGTCTTTTTTGCCTAAGATTTCTTCGATACGAATGTGGATCAAGGGATGCAGGAATTCTCGGAAATGCTCGGAGAAGGAATTCTGGCCTTTTACCCGCAGCGCCTTGCGATAGAAATTTCTGTTTTCATAAAAATAACTGCATACGATCTCAATAAGCTCCCAGTTGTCAGCGGAGCGATTAAGAGCCAAAGCAATAAAATCCGTATCAAAGATCCAGTTTACCAAATCATATTTGTCTTTGAAATGATAGTAGAAGCTCTTGCGATTCATACCGCATTTCTCACAAATTTGCCCGATATTGATTTTTTCAAAAGGTGTTTCTTCCATCAAATCCTTTAGCGCGGATGCCAGTGCCTGCTTGGTTATATTGGAATCTGCCACGGTAAGCCCTCCCTTTCTAAAGGATTCCTGTGTGTTCCAGCAGAATCATCAGACCCATCACAATCAGGATCAGTCCGCCTGCCAGTTCTGCTTTTGATTTATACTTAGCGCCAAACGTATTTCCTATTTTAATTCCAGCCACAGAGAACATAAAAGTCGTAGCCCCAATGAATAGGATTGCAGGGATAATATGTACTTCCAAAAAAGCAAATGTCACACCTACAGCAAGGGCATCAATGCTGTCAGCAATTGCCAAAGGAAACATCGCCTTTGCAGCGAAAGATGTGTCCAGTTTCTCAATTTCACTCCGAGATTCCCGGATCATATTGATACCGATGATGGCCAGCAGCGCAAAGGAAATCCAGTGATCCACACGCTCCACCGCCGACTGGAAGCCGCTCCCAAGCAGATACCCCAGCAGCGGCATCAGAGCCTGTGCGCCGCCGAACCACAATCCAGCAGATAGCAGATGCTTTTTCTCTAGCTCCTGAACAGAAAGCCCCTTGCAGATCGAGATTGCAAAGGCGTCCATAGATACCCCAATAGCAATAACCAACAGTTCCCAAATTCCCATTTCATATGCCTCCAATATGTACATCTTGGCAGGTAAAGAAAAACGAGGCTTACCTGCCGGGCGCAGATAAGTCTCGTCATTTAAGATAATACCAGGAACGGTTCCAGTATGTTGGTATCACCGCACAAAAGTGCTGACTACTCCCTTATTGGTTTTTATTATATCAGAAGAAACGTGCTTTTTCAACTGATTCTCGCAAAATCCTTTTGGACAAATAAGGCGTCCTGTCCTAAAATGTAACAAACGCCTTTCCGAGGGGAAAAGTCCGACGCAAGAGACGCTTTGCCCAATGAAATACCACAGTTTCAGGCATATAATATGTTCATAGGAATCAAACAGGAGGTATGAAATTTGATATTCTACAATGCAACGGAAGAAGATGTTCTGCGGGAGCTGCATTCTGACCGAGCCGCCGGACTGACGGAAACACAGGTTCAGGAAATGCGCAGGCGGTACGGCGAAAATAAACTGCGTGAAAAGAAGAAAAAGTCCAATGTCCAGCGTTTTGTTGATCAATTTAAGGATGTAATGATCCTGATTCTGATTGTTGCGGCAATTGTCTCTTTCGCTATTGCCTGCGTGGAAGGAAATCCAAAGGAATTCGTTGAGCCAGCACTGATCCTGCTGATTGTTATTTTGAATGCCGTCATGGGTGTGATGCAGGAGAGCAAAGCGGAAAAGGCGCTGGACGCTCTGAAAAGCCTGTCCGCCCCCCACGCCAGAGTGATACGGAGCGGCGAGGAAAAAGTGATCGACGCTTCCGAACTGGTTCCCGGCGACATTATCCGTCTGGAAGCCGGCGATTTTATTCCTGCCGATGCAAGGCTTTTGCGCAGCGTCAGCCTAAAATCCGAGGAATCCGCACTCACCGGTGAATCGGTGCCTTCCGAAAAGGACGCCAGCGTCATTGTGGATGAAAACGCGCCTCTGGGTGACCGTGGAAACATGGTTTTCTCCGGCTGCTCCGTCACCTACGGTACTGCCACCGCGGTGGTTACCGCCACCGGCATGGATACGGAAATGGGGAAAATCGCCAATCTTTTGGAAAATGAAGAGGACGGACAGACTCCGCTGCAAAAAAAGCTGGCTCAGCTTGGAAAGTATCTGGGCATTTTGGCGCTGGCGGCGTGCGCCATCATTTTCGTCGTAGGCATCGCCAATGGCATTCCCGCACTGGAAATCTTTATGACGGCTGTTTCTCTGGCAGTATCTGCCATTCCGGAGGGCTTGCCAGCCATTGTAACGATTGTACTGTCCATCGGCGTACAGCGGATGGTCAAGAAAAACGCCATTATCCGCCGTCTGCCTGCTGTGGAAACCTTGGGCAGTGCCTCCATTATTTGCTCGGATAAGACTGGCACCTTGACCCAGAACAGAATGACCTTGGTCAAAGCGTATATTGATACCTGGGAGGATGCCGAGGATATTTCCAATGAGAACTCAAAGGCTGTCAAGCAGCTTTTGACTTACGGCACGCTATGCAGCGATGGCAGTGTTGTATTTGACGGTGCAGCGGAAAGGCACATCGGGGATCCCACAGAAACGGCCATCGTTCTGGCTGCCCACAAAAATGGTCTCCCCAAAGACGAACTGAACAAGCAGTATCCCCGCCTTGCCGAGATTCCTTTTGATTCCGACCGGAAGCTTATGACCACGGTAAACCGTATGGGAGACAAAAATATTGTCATTGTCAAGGGCGCTTTTGATGTGATGGCATCCCGCTGCATCCGGGGCGATCTGGACAAAGCGGCCCAGGTCAATGAAGGAATGAGCCGAAACGCGCTGCGTGTTCTGGCTGTGGCTTATAAGGAAATCGACGTCATTCCGAAGGAACCGACCTCTGATGATCTGGAAAACGGTCTGACCTTTATGGGCCTTGTGGGTATGATCGACCCGCCCAGACCGGAAGCAAAGGCTGCCGTAGCCACCTGCCGGAAAGCAGGTATCAAACCGGTGATGATCACCGGTGACCATGTGGTGACCGCTTCGGCCATCGCAAAGGAATTGGGTATTCTGGAACCGGGTGATCTGGCGATTACCGGTGCGGAGCTGGATGCCATGACGGATAGCGAGCTGGATGCACAGGTGGCGCAAATTAGTGTTTATGCTCGGGTTTCTCCGGAAAACAAGATTCGCATTGTCAAGGCATGGCAGCGCAAAGGTCAGGTGGTTTCCATGACCGGTGACGGCGTCAACGATGCGCCTGCCTTAAAAGCTGCCGATATTGGCTGCGCCATGGGCATCACCGGCACGGATGTAGCCAAGGGCGCGGCGGATATGACCCTGACCGACGACAACTTCGCCACCATTGTGGATGCTGTCCGGGAGGGCCGGGGCATTTATGCCAACATCAAAAAGGTGGTAGGCTTCCTGCTGGGTACCAACATTGGCGAGGTCGTTACTGTGTTTGTGGCGATGCTCCTGTGGCACAAGTCTCCGCTCCTTTCCATGCAACTTCTGATGATTAATCTGGTCACGGATAGTCTTCCCGCCATCGCTCTCGGCATGGAGCCGGTGGAAAAGGACATCATGGAACGAAAACCCAAGCCGAAGGAGGAAGGCTTGCTTGCCCACGGCTTCGGCGTGCGGACGGTCTTGCAGGGTGCGATGTTCGGCATTTTGTCCCTGACCGCATTCTGGCTTGGTGAAAAAGTTACTGGATCGATAGAAGGCGGACAGACCATGGCCTTTATCGTGCTTGCCATGAGCCAAGTTGTGCAGGCATTTAATATGCGCTCGGAACATTCCCTGTTCAAGATCGGTGTCTTCACAAATCACAAGCTGAACTGGGCGGCGCTTGCATCCACACTTCTTGTGCTTCTGGTTGTGTTTACCCCTATGCGAACCCTGTTTGGGCTGGTTGCCCTCCCCGGGAAACTGTATGGAATTGCTCTGTGTTTAATCTTTATGCCGGTTCTGGTCATGGAACTTTCCAAAGCATTCGGGCTTGTAAAGCATCATGGTTAATTATTGTATATGATTTATCCCATAGTACCTGCCGGACGCTCGGCGGGTGCTTTGGGGAATACAATAAAAAGATATATGCCCATTCGATATGTCATCTATATCAAAAACACGTCTCGATCCTCGAGGGAAAACAGATCGCCGTTGAATTTGACTGCCCTACACCACTGCAGATTGATGGTGAAACGATTTTGAATGACAGAAAGTACGAGGCCTCCGTATGCTGAAACCAGGAGCAAAGCAAAGTGAATTGACACAGCTTGCGATCAAGCGGATCCCGCTTGGAGTAGTATGGATCGGGATCATCGTGCTGTGTTTGATATACAGAGACCAGATCACCGTTGAGCGGATCATCTACTACACGCTGGACAATCTGCCTTTGGCTACGGCTGTTATGCTCCTTCTGTTTGCGCTCAAGGGTGTGACTGTTGTGATATACGGCGGCATTCTGTATGCGGCAAGCGGGATCCTGTTTCCTTTGCCTCATGCGATCGCAGTAAATATCGTGGGAACTGTCCTGATGACAACGATCCCCTTCCTGATTGGAAAGAAGGCAGGCGCAGATGTACTGCTTCAGCTCAGGCAGAAGAATCAAAAGCTGGAACTCCTGCAGGATCTCCAGAGCGAGAATGAGTTCTTCATTGCCTTCATTATCCGCATGATCGGAATGCTGCCCGGAGATCTGGTCAGTATGTATCTGGGCGCCAGTAATATGCGCTACAGCCGCTACATCATCGGCACCATGATGGGGCTGCTACCGGCAGTCATCGCTTTCAGTGTAATGGGAATGAGTATTGACGATCCCGGTTCACCGGCGTTTATCATCTCTGCCTGTGGAGAAGCCGGGCTTATGCTGCTGTCATTGGCGCTATATATTTTGTGTCGCAGAAAGAAAAAACAAAAAGCTGTGAGAAATTGCGACGAATAGCCGGAAATCATTATGGAGGTACCATGGCAAATAAAGAATGCGAAATCAACATTCTGGTGACCCTGGATGAGAACTATATCCCATATCTGAATGTGATGCTGTCATCCATGCTGCAGAGCAATCCGGGGCATTGCTTTCACGTATATCTGCTGCACACATCCATCAAACCGACAGCGCTGGAAAATACCCGCCGTCTTCTGGAAGCCACAGGTGAATTGATTCCAATTGCCGCAAAGGACATTGGCCTTTACAATGCTCCCACTACATCCCGGTATCCGGTGGAGATCTATTTCCGTATTTTCGCTGCAAAATATCTTCCCGATACACTAGATCGTGTCCTTTATCTTGACCCGGACCTGATCGTGAACGGATCTCTGGAAGCCCTTTGGGCCATGCCGCTCGATGATTACTACTTTGCTGCAGCTTCCCATACCGGAAAGCTGATGACAAAGCTGAACGGGATCAGACTGGACATGGATGAGGAAGCGCCGTATATCAACTCCGGCGTCATGCTGATCAATCTGAAAAAGCTGAGAGAAGAACAGGATCTGGACGATGTTTACCGTTTCATTGAAGCACGGGGCAATTTTCTGTTTCTGCCAGACCAGGACATCATCAGCAGTCTGTATGGCTCCAAGATCCTCGCACTGGATTCCTTTCGATATAACATGACAGAGCTTCTGTACATGCAGCACGCACCTTTTGAGCGGGGACTGGACATGAACTGGATCCGAAATCACGCAGTGATTATTCATTATTGTGGGAGGAACAAACCATGGAAACCCAATTATATCGGTCAGCTTGATATATTTTATCTCGAGGCCGAAGAAAACTTGAAGAAACTGATGAGAGAAAAATGAACCAGAGATGGTTTCGAGCATTGTTTCGAAGACGTGTAATTGTCATCCTTCTTCTTGTCCTCCAAGTGGTCTTTTGGTTTCATCTTGTTTTCAGTGTAAGTCAGATCTCACAGCTGCTAAGCAAAGGATTGACAATATTAAGTCTTTTGGCGGCGTTGTACATTGTTTCCAAGAAGGATAAGGGTGCTTACAAAACCACATGGATATTTTTGATTCTGTCGCTGCCCCTGTTCGGCGGTCTGCTTTATCTGCTGTTCAGTTTTCAAAATTCCACCCGGCGTTTTGCCAAAAACATACGCAGCGTAGAAGGAAAAGCAGCGCCGCTCTTTTACCTTCCGGGAGACGATTGTACAGAAGCGAAAAAACAATTGGGATGTCTTTACCCGCAAGTCCGATATTTGCAGGATTATACAGGTTTTCCAATCTATTCTAATTCAGCGGCCCAATACTTTTCTCCCGGAGAAAAAATGTTTGATGCCTTGCTTCCTGAACTGAAAAAGGCCGAAAAGTATATTTTTCTGGAATTTTTTATCGTGCAGGAGGGCTTGATGTGGGACAGCATTCTGGAAATTCTCAAAGAAAAAACCGCGCAGGGTGTGAAGGTTCGATTCCTTTATGATGATCTTGGTTGTTTTCTTTTGCTTCCAAAGGACTACCCGAAAAAGTTGAAAGAAATTGGAATCGAATGCGCTGTGTTCAATCCCTTCCGCCCACTTTTAACTGCGAAGCAGAACAACCGGGACCATCGAAAGATCATTTCCATTGACGGAAAAGTTGCCTTTACCGGAGGTATCAATCTGGCAGATGAATATATCAATGCTATTGACAAGCACGGGCATTGGAAGGATTCCGGTGTTATGGTACAGGGAAAAGCCGCATGGAGCTTCACGCTAATGTTTCTGGAAATGTGGGAAATATGCACCGGCTGCAATGAAAACTATGCTTTGTATTATCCGGGGCACACTACCTTCCGTGAAATACGGACGGATGGATTTGTACAGCCTTATGCCGACAGCCCCATGGATACGGAAAACGTGGGTGAGCATGTCTATTTGCAGATTCTCAATCAGGCGCAGGATTATGTGTACATCAACACGCCGTACTTGATTATCGATGACAGCATGGTATCTGCACTGTGCCTGACAGCCAAGCGCGGCGTGGATGTCAGGATCGTCACACCACATAAATGGGACAAGTGGTTTGTTCACATGACAACCCGTTCCTATTACCGGGAGCTAATCAAAGCTGGTGTCAAAGTATACGAATACACAAATGGCTTTATTCACTCCAAAACCTTTGTTTCCGACGACCGTACCGCAACGGTGGGTACCACCAATCTGGACTTTCGCAGCTTGTATCTCCAATTTGAATGCGGGGCACTGCTTTTTGACAGTCCGGCGGTAAGGGAAATGAAAGAGGATTTCCTGAACACCTTGGAAATTTGTCAGCCCATTACCGAAAGGGACTGCAGCACGAATGTCGTTATGCGGCTGTTTCAGGATATACTCCGGCTGTTTGCACCTCTTATGTAAGCAAAATGAAAGCCATACATTGAAAGGAATAATACTTTTATGAGCAGACGAATCTTAATTACTGCTGAAACAGGTTCTGACATCACACAGGAGCTTGCACATGAGCTCGGTGTTACTCTGATTCCCATGCATGTTTCTCTGGGGAACGAAACTCTGGAGGATGGATCTTTTCCTCCTGAAGATGTGTGCAGTTACTATGACCGAACCGGTAAGGTTCCTACCACCAGCGGCAGCACACCCTATGATTTTGAATCCGTTTATGATGTGCTTTTCTCGCAGAACCCAGATTTGCAAATTCTGCACCTGGCGTATTCTGCGGTAACTACCTGCTCATATCATAGCTGTGAACTGGCTGTTGAAGGGAAACCTTACGAAAAGAATGTCCGCATTGTGGATACAAAGCATGTATCTGTGGGACAGTGTGCTGTGGTCATTGCAGTCGCTGAATGGTTGGATGCACATCCTGACGCAACATTGGATGAAGCTGCTACCGCTGCGGAGGCCATCGGGCAGCAGACAAAAATGTGCTTCATACCCAAGAATCTGGATTACCTGCGTGCAGGCGGCCGATGCAGCAACGCAGTTGCTTTGGTTGGCAATCTGCTTCATCTGCATCCCTGCATTGAAATCATTGATGGTAAATTGATTGCCGGAAAGAAATACCGCGGGAATCTGGTTAAACTCGCCCCCATTCTTTTACAGGAGTACACAGAGAAATATTCGCTGCGGAAGGATCATGTCTATTTCATCTGCACTCCCTATATGGAAGATGCGGTTCGGACGGCTTTGGAAATGGAGGCCAATACTTTAGGATTTCAGAAAATAACCTGGGTCAAAACCGGCTGTGTTATTACCTGCCATGGAGGGCCCGGTGCGTTTGGTATTGTTGGTACTGTAAGTGAGTAGGTTGTATTCTGCGGCGATTGCAGAATGGCAATATAGAAAAAATGCTGTTTCTCTACATTCTACCAAATAGAAAGGGTGCATTACTTGTGTCTACACCGAATTCCCCCAAATTTTGCCGCGCAATTGTTTATTTGTCATTAGCACTACTCCTGCTGGCAACGATTGTTCTGCTGCCTTTCGGAATCTACTTGATTCAGAGCCCGTTCGTTATCCTTAAACTTCTGGGAATCTGTTTCATTATAGCAGGGACTTATACTGGCATCACTTTGCTCAGAGTCCTCTTTTTCCGATGAATCCCCAATAGGATACCGCGGAACGATGAACAATACCTTCCATACTTGATTTCATACGAAAGACTCTCCAACTATATTTTAACATAAAGAAAAGGCAGACAGCATGGTGGTTTCCCATGTGTCTACCTTTATCTTACAACTTCACTAAGCCGATGGTCTTGACTTCCTATGAATATGCAGAGTGTATGTCCAAACTAGGGAACAGCCTCTTGCAAATTTACTATTATTGCCCCACCTGCGGCACCGTGCCAAGGAAGGTGCAGCCACCGTCAGCAAGAATATCTACACCATTGATATATCCTGCACCTTTGGAACAAAGAAATGCTATCAGCTGTCCCATCTCATAAGCGTGACCCCAACGCTGGAGCGGTATGCCTTTCATGACGTTTGCCGCTGTCTCCGGCTGGTTATCGATCAGCGCCTGATGCATTCTGGTGAGATAGGAACCCGGCGAGACAGACAAAATGCGGCACCCCCGCTGTGCAAACCGCCACACATTGGCGTACATGAAGTATTTGACAAAGTACTTGGACAGGACGTACGCGCCTCCGCTCAGATAAGGCTCACTCAGCCTCATGACGCCAGTCAGAAAATCCATCAGCTTCTTATCAAAATCCGGCTCCTTCCACTGGGCAAAGCAGTTCTGCGCCACAGGAATAAGCGCTCCCCTCTGAGGATTGGTCTCAAAGGAATAGCCCGCAGTGGAACCGAACAGGATCATCACGCCGCCTTCAGCCAGAATGGGATGGAACGCCTCCACCATGTTGATGGGACCCAGCGTGTTAATCCGCAGAATGTCCTCCGCCCCAGTGTTGGCCGGAGAGACGCCGGCGGTATGGATAACATTGACCACATCGCCCAAACTCTGGGCATATTCCGCACAGGAGCGGACTGCTGCCGGATCAGAGACATCTAGCTGATAAGTATACACATCCGCACCAAAGGTCTCCAATTCTGCCTTTGCCTTCTCCAGACCGGAGGCACTGCGGGCACAGATCAGCAGCGATGTTTCCGGGGCCAGACATTGGGCGGAGGCAAGGCCAAGACCGCTGCTGCCGCCGGTAATTACAGTTATTTTTCTCTTCATTGTTGGTTCCTCCCTAAATATTTGTAGCGATTTCGTTTAAAACAAGCCAAGAATAGGCCTAATCAGGAACTTTATAACATGGTATATAAAACTTCTTTTAGATTAAAAACCTGGATCAAATAAATGGTAATGCATGAATTTCTGCTTCATATCCATGGAGAAGAACTTTGTCACCGGGCTTTACGCAACCCTTTTTAACGAGAAGATAACCGATATTTTTATCAAGTACATAGCTGTATACTAGTTTGGATACTCTGCCAACCTCTTCCCCATCGACGATTACAGCTTCGCCAGGTCCGCCAAGATGCTTACTGTGAATGAAGACATCTGCCTCATCGACGGTAAATCCAACCATTTCTCTGGCCGCGCCATTTTCACGAATCTGAAGCAGTGCCTCTTTTCCAATGAATTCTTTTTCATAATTAATTCCACGATCCAGACCGACTTCAAGCGGATTGGTATGACGCAGATCTCTCATGTACAGAAAACCTGCTT
>CAZESU010000049.1:0-15078 GCA_964515275.1 uncultured Oscillospiraceae bacterium | reverse complement strand
TACACTGTGCCTCATGACACCAAAGAAGAAAGAGCATGTGGCGCGCCACATGCTCTTTCTTCTTTGCTCTTTTCCTTTTGTTCTACCCCAACTATTGACAGAGAACCAAAAATAGAACCGTTCTGAATGAACGGTTCTTTTTGTCAATTGGTTTCAGGCGACCGCCTGCGCTTTCTTTGCACCGAAATACTGCCATGCGCAGGCAACCAGCATGAGGCACAGACCCACAATATCCGTAAGTGCCTTGGGGTCCATCATCAGCAGACCGCCCACACAGAGCATAATGCGTGGGATCCATGCGATTTTCCGGAACAGAAATCCGTTCATGGCGGCGGCCACGCCAAAGATACCCATAAGGGATGTGATGACGATCGTTACCACCTCAACAGCACCCGTGTCGATCAGCAGCATTGCCGGGTTCAGGCAGAAAATGTAAGGTACCACAAATGCGCCGATGGCCAGCTTTGTGGCGTTGATACCGGTCTTCATGGGGTTGGACTTGGCAATGGCAGAGCCTGCATAGGCCGCCAGAGCAACCGGCGGGGTGATATCGGCCACAATGCCGAAATAGAACACAAAGAAGTGAGCCGCTATCTTGGGTACACCGATGGTGATCAGAATAGGAGCGCAGGTAGAGGCCATGATGCAGTAGTTTGCAGTAGTGGGGACGCCCATGCCCAGTACGATGCAGCACAGCATTGTCAGGAACAGAGCGACCAGCGTGGGGCTGATAAAGGTGACCTGACTGCTGACAGAGACCACTGCAGTGATGAGCTTGGAAGCAAGGCCTGTTGCGGTGATGCAGCCGGCAATAATTCCTGCCATGGAGCAGGCCACAGCCACTGTAATGGTGCTCTTGCCGCCTGCCTCCAGAGCCTCCAGTATCTTGCCGATGGTTATGCGGTTCTCCCTGTCGAACAGGCTCACCACAACAGTCACAATAATGGCGATGGATGCGGAAAACTGCATGGTACGTGTGCCGGTGGTAACAAGCAGGATCAGCACGATCAGCGGCAACAGCAGATAAATACGCTTCATGAGTTTGCCTACTTTGGGCAGATCATCCCGGCTGATGCCTTTGAGCCCCAGTTTCTTGGCCTCCAAGTGGACGGCAATGAAGATACCGGTGAAGTACAGCACGGCGGGGAGTATTGCACGGAGGGCAACCTCCGCGTAAGTTATATTCATATACTCTGCCATCAGAAAAGCGGCAGCACCCATGATGGGGGGCATGATTTGACCGCCGGTGGAGGCGGCAGCCTCAACTGCGCCGGCAAACTCGGATTTGTAGCCGGTCTTTTTCATCATTGGGATGGTGACAGAGCCGGTAGTGACGGTGTTGCCCACAGAGGAGCCGGATACCATTCCGCACAGGGCAGAGGAGATGACAGCCACCTTGGCGGGGCCGCCGGAGAAACGTCCCACAAGGGAGTTTGCCAGGTCGATAAAGAAGGCGGCAATGCCGGTTCTCTCAAGGAAAGCACCGAAGATAATAAATACCACGATGTACTTGGCACAGACCTGTACCGGAGTGGAAAGGACACCGCCTGTAGTGTAAAACAGGGTGTAAAGCACGCGGTTGATACCAATGCCAGTGCTGAAGGTGTAGATCAGGAGCACACCCACAACGCCCAGAATGGGTACACCCACGCAGCGGCGGCACAGTTCCATCAGGCACAGAATGCCGATAACGCCTACTACGGTGTAGAAGGTCGTCATCTTGGAGGCACTGGTGAGCACGCTTACCAGGGAGTCGTAGCTGAAGAAATAGTAAAGGAAAGCTGCTGCACCCGCGATCATCAGCACAAAATCATACCAGGGAATATAATTGTGGCGGACGTGGTGTTTGCTGGCAGGGTAGGTGAGATAGCCCATAATGATTATAAGGGCGAGGAAGGCAGTGAGCCGCTTTTCAAGGGCGGCAACGCTGAACAGGGTGGACCAAATACAGTACAGGGAAAAGGCCACCATGATCACACGCACAATGATGGCGGGAGTGCCTTCCCAGATACGGGTGTTGGACTCTCTGTCATATTTGCGCATGATCTGCTCTACATCCTTGGCGGAACCAACTTCAACTTCAATCTCAACTTCGTTCTCGACATCGTTCTCAACTTCTTCTGCAGGAGCCTTGCCGCTGTGATGCAGAGGTTTTTTCAGAGCCATAAATTTTCTCCTTTCACAGAACTTTTATATAAAAACTATTGTGAGTGATTTTTCCGTTAAAAGCAAGGGGTAATTTTCCGCAGGCTGTTAAGAAATTGTAAAAACTAACAGAAAAAAGTAAAAAACTACGGCGTCGTTAACGACGCCGTAGCGTAGTTATCCGATTATCGGCTTACTTTACGGGAACTTCAAAGCCCTTTTCGGTGAAGTACTTGGCTGCGCCGGGGTGATAGGGCACGTCGGTGATGGAAGCGGCAAACTCAAGGCTCAGTTCAGCGGCCTTGCCGTGCTGGATCTGGTCGATGTTCTCAAAGATGGTGGAGACAAAGTCATAGATAGCATCTTCGGAAACATCGTCGCGGGCCAGGACAACAGCGGCAACTGCCACAGTCTGTGCATCATTGGGCGTACCGTATGTATCAGCGGAAACGGTATAAGCGGTGTAATAGGGGGACAGGGCGATCAGATCTTCAATGTGCTCGTCATCAAGGCTTACCAGATATACCTGGCCGCTGGTGGAAAGGTCGGTAATAGCGGTGGTGGGAGCGCCTGCGACAATGAAGGCGGCATCGATCTTACCATCCTTCAGGCTGTCGGCACTGTCGCCGAAGTTCTGGTAAACGGGGGTAATATCGTCCACCGTCAGGCCGTAAACGCCCAGAACGTCAAGCGCGTTGAAGTAAACACCGGAGCCGGAGACGCCGATAGAGACGGTCTTGCCTTCAAGGTCGGCAACGGACTTGATATCCGGGTTCATGGTGACAATCTGAACCTGTTCCATGTACAGAGCTGCGACAACGGAAAAGCTGTCAACAGCGCCGGTCTCGGCAAACAGGTTGGTACCGGCATAAGCATAGCTCATAACGTCGGACTGGCAGAAACCGAGCTGGACTGCGCCGGCATCCAGATCCTCTACGTTGGCCTGAGAACCGTTACCCACAACGGCGGTCACGTCCAGATCCGTGTTGGAAGAGACATACTGAGCCAGCACGCTGCCGAACGCATAGTAGGTGCCGGTATCGCCGCCGGTAGTGAAGGTCAGCTTTTCGCTCTCCGATGAACCACAGGCGCAGAGAGCAAGTACCAGGCATAGCGCCAGAAGTATGGCAACCATCTTTTTCATAAAAATACCTCCAAAATTAATGTTTTTCCATGAGAGCGAATAAAATTCCACAAAGCTCAAGGTTATATAAAAAATATTATACACTATGAAGCGGGCTCTTGCAAGACAAAATTCAAATATTTTTTAAATTTTTTAAATTCCGGTTTGATATTTTGCATAAAATCCCATTTTTCTTTTAAAGCAGGGCTTTCAGTTTTGAGACGATGTTCTCTGCTGTGAGACCGTATTCCGCAAACAGGGCATCGGGTTTGCCGGACTGGCCGAAGCGATCCTCCACGCCTACCCGGTCAAAGCGAGCGCCCGCATGTCCTGCCAGCACCTCTGCCACGGCGGAACCGAGGCCGCCGACGGTGAAGTGTTCTTCTGCGGTGACGATGGCTTTAACCTTGCTGTTATAGGAGAGAATGGCGTCCTTATCTATGGGCTTTATGGTGTGGAAATTGAGAACGGCAGTGCTTATGCCCTCACCCTCCAGCAGTTCCGCCGCTTGAAGAGCGCGGCTGACCATAAGGCCGGTGGCGAAAATGGCGGTGTCGCTGCCCTCGCGCAGAACGTTTGCTTTGCCGGGGATGAAGGGGCTGCTGTCGTCCGTTACCGCCTCGGTATTGGGGCGGGACAGGCGCAGGTATACAGGCCCCTGAATCTCTGCGGCGGCTTTTACCGCCTTTTTGGCCTCTGCCGCGTCGCTGGGCACAAAAACCGTCATGCCGGGAAGGTTCCGCATGAGGGAGATATCCTCCAGTGACTGATGGGAGCCGCCGTCCTCGCCCACGCTGAGACCGGCGTGGGAGCAGGCTATTTTCACATTGGCGCCAACGTAGGCCACCGTGTTTCGTATCTGCTCATAGGCTCTGCCGGTGCCGAAAATGGCAAAGGTACTGACAAAGGGAATGTATCCCGAAAAGGCAAAACCAGCTGCGGCGCAGACCATGTTTGCCTCTGCGATGCCAAAGTTAAAAAACCGATCCGGGAATGCTTTACGGAAGGTGCCGGTCTTGGTGGAGCCGGACAGATCCGCATCCATCACAACGAGCTTTTCATTGACAGCGCCCAGTTCTGCCAGGGCCTCGCCGTACGCTTCTCTTGTGGATTTAGCCATTACTGCACCTCCAGTTCCCGCATAGCGGCCTCATAATCCGCCGTTTTAATGGCGGAACCGTGCCAACCGGCGTTATTTTCCATGAAGGAGACGCCTTTGCCTTTGACGGTCTCGCAGCAGATAAATTTCGGCTTGCCGGGGGTAAAGGGAAGCTTCAGCGCCAAAGTTACTGCGTCAATATTGTGTCCATCCACGGAATAGGTGTCAAAGCCAAAGGAGGAAAACTTGGCACAGATGCTGCCAAGGGACATTACCTTGTCGTTTTCCCCGTCTATCTGCAGGCGGTTGTGGTCAAGAATAACGGTGAAGTTGTCCAGCTTGTAGTGAGCTGCGGCCATTGCCGCCTCCCATACCAGACCCTCCTGACATTCGCCGTCGCCTACCATGGTGTATACTTTGTAGTTCTTTCCGCCGTGCTTTGCAGCCATGGCCATGCCCATTGCTATGGAGATGCCCTGACCCAGTGAGCCGGTGTTCGCATCCACGCCGGGAGTCTTTCTCATATCAGGGTGGCCCTGCAGAGGGCTGCCAAGCTGCCGCAGGGTCCACAGCTCTTCTCTGGGGAAAAAGCCCTTGTCCGCCAGAACGGCGTACAGCGCAGGGCAGCAGTGTCCCTTGCTGAGCACAAATCTGTCTCTGTCCTCCCACTGAGGATTCGCGGGATCAACGTTCATCACGTTGTAATACAGTGCAACCAGCGTGTCAATGCAGGAGAGGGAACCGCCGGGATGCCCGGACTGAGATTTATACAGCATCTCCACGATATCAATCCTGAGCCGCGCCGCTTTTTCCTGAAGCGTCATCAGACCAACCTCCGTTTTTTACTGTGTCTTATTTTATCATTATACACTGACCATTGCTCGATTTCAATACGGCTAAAATGTCAGAAAAAAAGCTTGTCAAACCACCACCTTTACGTTTTAATATACGGGAAAGATATGAGGTGAGCACATGAAATACAGGCTTATCGCCTTTGACCTTGACGGAACTTTGCTTGATGACAAAAAACATATTCCTCCGGAAAACATGGCTGCGCTGTACGCTGCAGCGGAGCGGGGGATGTATATCGTCCCTGCCACCGGGCGCATTTATACCGGCATGCCTGAGGAATTGAAAAGGCTGCCGTTCCTGCGCTGGTGTATCACGGTAAACGGTGCTTATGTGTATGATGCGGCGGAGGATAAAGCTGTACACCGGGAGGAGATCTCTCAGAAGCTTGCCCTGCAGGTCATCGACTATATGGATGAAAACGGGCTGATATATGACTGCTATAAGGACAACTGGGGCTATATGGACCGGCGTTTTTATGAGCACGCCGCGAAATTCATGCCGGACAAGGGCATCCTTGACCTGCTGGTGCGCCTGCGTACACCGGTGGAGAGTCTGCGGGAGTATATCATGCAGAGCGGAGGCTCCGTTCAAAAGTTGCAAATGTATTTTACTGACATGGAGGAGCGCTCCCGGCAGCTCAAATGTCTGCCGGAGATATTCCCGGAGCTTGCCGTTACCAGCTCGGTGAAAAACAATATTGAACTGAACAGTGCCGCTGCCAATAAGGGCGGAGCACTTGAGGCGCTGTGCCGTCATTTGGGTGTGCTGCCTGAGGAGACGGTGGCTTTTGGCGACGGCACCAATGATATCACCATGCTGCGTACAGCAGGTCTGGGCGTGGCCATGGGTAACGCCGCACCGGAAGTGAAAGCAGCAGCCGATGTGGTGACGGAGGACAATGAGTACGCGGGTGTTGCAAAGGTCATAAACCAGATTCTGCAACAGGAAAAAAGCATATAATATAAATAATTGGAAGGGGCCGATGCACGCATCGACCCCTTCCAATTATATGAAAGACTTCCTGTTTTATGTATCAAGATAGGCACAGGCAGCGAGAGCGGCGACAGAGCCGTCCGCCACAGCGGTGGTGAGCTGGTGTACGCTCTTGCTGCGGCAGTCACCCGCCACAAACACGCCGGGGGTTCCGGTGAGGCAGTCCTCGCCGGAGAGGGCATAGCCGCCGTTGTCCAGCTCTATCATATTTTCAAAAATCTTCACGTCCGGCTGGTGTCCTACAGCGACGAACAGTCCGTCCACGGCCAGTTCCCGGCGCTTGCCGTTTTGCTCCACGATGATACCGGTCAGTTCCTTTTCGCCCAGAAGCTCCACAACCGTGGCGTTCAGCACGAATTCCACATTCTCTTTTGCCCGAAGCGCCTCAACCAGTTTGGCCTCACCCCGGAAGCTGTCTCTCCGATGGATCAGATAGACCTTGCTGCAGGTCTCGGTAAGGAGCATGGCGTCCTGCAGAGCGCTGTTGCCGCCGCCCTGCACAGCCACCGGGTGGCCTTTATAAAAGGCACCGTCACATACGGCGCAGAAGCCGACGCCGCTGCCAACAAGCTCTTCCTCCCGGGGAATGCCCAGCATGCGGGGCTTGGCTCCGGCGGCGATAATCACCGCTCTGCCCTGAAACGCTGCACCGGACTGGCACTTCACGGTCTTGATATCTCCGCCGCTTACGGAGACCACTTCTTCCAGCTCCGCGTCCGCCCCCTGCTCCATGGCCTGCTCCAGCAGCCTGTCGCCAAGCTCGGTGCCACTGATGGACACGACAGAGGGGAAATTCTCCACCTTGGGGGACCAGGTGATTTGACCGCCGAAGGCATTTTTCTCTATGACCAGAACGGACTTGCCTGCCCGTCTCGCGTAGGTCGCGGCGGTGAGGCCGGCAGGTCCTCCGCCGATGATTATGATATCATACATATATTATAACCCTTTCATGGAATGAGGCCGGGATTTCCCGACCTCATTTTCCTGTTATTTGGAGACATACTGTTTGATGGCACCGGCACCGGCAATCTTCTCAAAGCTCTCCCCGTCCACAAGAACCAGCGTGGGCGCCTGCTTCACGCCGTACTTAATGGCAAGATCAGCATTTTCATCCGCCATCAGCTTCTCGTAGGGGAAACCTGCCTTGTCCAGATAGGAGCAGGCGATGCGGCAGTTAGGGCAGGTGGGGGTGGCAAAGAGAATAGCCCGGGCCTCTTTTTCGTCCACAACAGGGGTCTCCTGTACAGGCTCGGCATGCATCTCGGGGATGGGGCCGTCGTGGCGAAGGACGGAGGTCTCCACTTTATACTCCCTGCGCTCCTTGTACTCCTGGGTCTTGCCTGCATTCCAGTTCTGTACCGGGCGGTAGTAGCCGGTGATGCGGCTGTATACTTCGGCAGCTTCACCGCACTCGGGGCAGGTGAACTGCTCACCGACCAGATAGCCGTGATTCTTGCACACGGAGTAGGTGGGGGACAGGGTGTAGTAGGGCAGCTTGTAGTTCTCGGCAATCTTGCGGACCAGATTTGCCGCAGCTTCCCAGCTGGGCAGCTTCTCACCCAAAAAGGCGTGGAACACGGTGCCGGAGGTGTAGCGGGTCTGGAGATCGTCCTGAATGTCCAGAGCCTCGAATATATCTTCTGTATAGCCCACAGGCAGGTGGGAGCTGTTGGTGTAGTAGGGAGTGCCGCCGGGCTCTGCTGCAGTGATGATATCGGGGTACAGCTCCACGTCGTGCTTGGCAAGGCGGTAGGAGGTGGACTCTGCAGGAGTGGCCTCCAGATTGTACAGGTCGCCGTATTTTTCCTGATAGTCACTGAGGCGCTCACGCATATGGTCAAGCACCTGTTTGGTAAACTCCTGGCACTTGGGGCTGGTCATATCGGCGCGGATCCACTTGGCGTTGAGACCTGCTTCGTTCATACCCACAAGGCCGATGGTGGAGAAGTGGTTGTCAAAGGTGCCCAGATAACGCTTGGTGTAGGGGTAGAGGCCCGCATCCAGCAGCTTGGTGATGACAGTACGCTTCACCTTCAGAGAGCGGGCAGCGATATCCATCATCTTGTCCAGGCGCTTGTAGAAGTCGGTCTCGTCCTCTGCAAGGTAGGCGATACGGGGCATGTTGATGGTAACAACGCCCACGGAGCCGGTGCTCTCGCCGGAGCCGAAGAAGCCGCCGGACTTTTTGCGCAGCTCACGCAGGTCAAGGCGCAGGCGGCAGCACATGGAACGTACATCGGAGGGCTCCATATCGGAGTTGATGTAGTTGGAGAAATAGGGGGTTCCGTATTTGGCGGTCATCTCGAACAGCAGCTTGTTGTTCTCAGTGGGAGACCAGTCAAAATCACGGGTGATGGAGTAGGTGGGAATGGGGTACTGGAAGCCGCGACCGTTGGCATCGCCTTCGATCATAATTTCGATGAAGGCCTTGTTCACCATGTCCATTTCCTTCTTGCAGTCGCCGTAGGTGAAATCCATCTCCTTACCGCCGACGATGGCGGGAAGGTCTTTCAGGTCGTCAGGCACAGTCCAGTCAAGGGTGATGTTGGAGAAGGGTGCCTGAGTACCCCAGCGGGAGGGGGTGTTCACGCCGTAAATGAAGGACTGGATGCACTGCTTCACTTCTTTCTGGCTCAGATTGTCCACCTTGACAAAGGGGGCCAGATAGGTATCGAAAGAGGAGAAGGCCTGTGCGCCGGCCCATTCGTTCTGCATGATGCCCAGGAAGTTGACCATCTGGTTGCAGAGAGTAGACAGGTGGCTTGCGGGGGAGGAGGTGATCTTTCCGGGCACGCCGCCAAGACCTTCCTTGATCAGTTGCTTCAGGCTCCAGCCGGCGCAATAGCCGGTAAGCATGCTCAGATCGTGCAGGTGAATATCGCAGTTGCGGTGGGCATCGCCGATCTCGTTGTCATATACCTCGCTGAGCCAGTAGTTTGCGGTGATGGCACCGGAGTTGGAGAGAATAAGGCCGCCCACAGAGTAAGTGACGGTGGAGTTTTCCTTTACGCGCCAGTCCTCGATGTTCAGGTACTTGTCCACAGTCTCCTTGTAGTCAAGGAAGGTGGACTTCATGTTGCGCACTTTCTCGCGCTGCTTGCGGTAGAGAATGTAGGCTTTTGCCACCGTCTCATAGCCGCCCCGGGAGAGAACCGCCTCGACGCTGTCCTGTACGTCCTCCACGGCCACCAGCCCGTCCTTTATCTTGGGCAGGAAGTCCGCCGAGACCTTCAACGCAAGGAAGTCTATGACGCTGTCGTTATATTCCGTCTTTGTGGCATCAAAGGCCTTCTTGATGGCCCCGGCTATCTTGTTGATGTCGAACTCAACTATTTTTCCGTCTCTTTTTACAACCTGATACATATCTTTATCTCCTCCCATATCTTTGGATTTTTAAACGCCTCTCACCTGTACCGATGGCACATATTGTGCCGCGGCATCGGCAAGTGCGTGCATTTCTTTTTCGTTGTATTCTCCAAGACCCTCTATGGCGATCACATTGCCGGAGTCCTTGAATTGCTGTAAGTAATATTCCTTTGCGCCTTCTATCCATTTTGCAGCGCCGAGGATGCTCGCCTCCGTATGAAGGCCTTTTACCACCGTGGTGCGAAATTCGTAGTCTACCCTGCCCTGAAGCAGCATCTCTTTGGATCGCTCGATGGGATTCAGATCCAGTCCGGGTACGCCGACAGTCACTCCGTAGAGCTCAGGGGAATTTTTGATGTCCATGGCTACCTTGTCCACAAGTCCGGCAGAGATAAGCTCCGCCAGCGCATCGGGAAAGGAGCCGTTGGTATCCAGCTTGATCTGATAGCCCAGTGCTTTCACCTTTTCAAGAAAGCTGCCGATATCCTTGTGCAGCAGAGGTTCTCCCCCTGTTACGGCGACCCCGTCCAGTATGCCCTGTCGCTTTCTCAGAAAGCAGAGCACCTGTTCCTCGTCCGTGTCCTGTCCGATAAGCTCCGGCAGAACCAAAGGTGCGTTGTGGCAGAAGGGGCAGCGGAAATTACAGCCTCCCGTAAAAACTGTACAGGCCACGTGCCCGGGATAGTCCAGCAATGTGAGTTTTTGTAGTCCGGATATAAGCATAAGCTCCCTTTGCCTCCTCCCTTCAGGTCGCTGCATGATACATAATATAGCGAGAGATTCTTGTTGTCAAGAGCAAATCACAAGATATTGAAAGTTTTACCGCCTTGTAACCATTTTGAACACAAAATATAGTGTCAGGCGAAAAATAAGTTACCGCCTGACACTATCCGACATTCTACAACAAAAGAAAATGAATTTCAATAGCAAATCCTTTCGCCGCGAAAATTAATATTATTTTTGTTGAACAGAAAAACACAAAGTGATATAATCTCACATCATCGGGAAACGAAAGGATGAACTGCCATGTGCGGAATTGTTGGCTATGCGGGCGGAGAACAGGCTGCGCCCATACTTCTTGATGGGCTTGAGAGGCTTGAATACCGGGGCTATGACTCGGCAGGCGTTGCGGTACTGTCAAAGGACAGGGGGTTGCAGGTAAGAAAGACCAAAGGAAGGCTCAAGGTGCTCAGCGCCCTTGTGGATGGCGGCAGAGCGCTGGACGGCTGCATGGGCATCGGTCACACCCGCTGGGCCACGCATGGCGAACCCAATGACATTAACTCACATCCCCATCTGAGCCAGAACGGCCAGATTGCGGTGGTACATAACGGAATCATCGAAAATTATGTGGAAATAAAGGAATTCCTCATCTCCCAGGGCGTACATTTTCGCTCCGACACGGATACGGAGGTGGTGGCTCAGCTTCTGGAATATTTCTATAACCACAACGGCGGAGATATCATGGCGGCGGTATATAAGGTACTGGATCGTATTGAAGGGGCCTATGCTCTCGGTATTTTGTGCCGGGACCTGCCGGACAGCTTCATAGCTGCCCGCAAGGATGCCCCCCTGCTTTTGGGATATGGAGAGGGCTGCAGCTTCATCGCCTCCGACGTTACCGCCATCATAAAGCATACCCGTGATGTCTCCTATATGGAGGATGGCGAAGTAGCGGTGGTCAGCGCCGACGGCATAAAGGTATATACTGCCCTGGGTCAGCCGGTGGAAAAGGAACACAGCTTCATCGACTGGGATGTAAGTGCCGCAGAAAAGGGCGGCTATGCCCACTTCATGTTCAAAGAGATCATGGAGCAGCCGGAGGCAATACGCAAGACCGTATTTCCCCGCATCAGGGACGGGCGCATCTGCTTTGAGGAGCTGAGCCTTGACAGGGAGTATATAAGAAACCTGAAAAAGATCTTTATTGTGGCCTGCGGCTCCTCCTATCACGTAGGTGTGGTGGCAAAATATAACCTCGAGCGGCTGCTGCGCCGCCCGGTGGATGTGATGCTGGCCTCGGAATTCCGCTATGCGGACCCGCTGGTGGATAAGGACACCCTTGTCATCGTCATCAGCCAGTCCGGCGAGACGCTGGACACCATGGCGGCTCTTCGGGAGGCAAAGAAGCTGGGAGCCCGCATTCTGTCGGTGGTAAATGTGGTGGGCAGCTCCATCGCCCGGGAGTCGGACGATGTGCTGTATACCTGGGCCGGCCCGGAGATCGCCGTGGCCACCACCAAGGCATACAGCACCCAGCTCATCGTACTGGATATGCTGGGACTATACTTTGCCGATGTGATCGGAAGCATAGGCGAAGAGGGATACAGTCTCATTGTCAGTGAGTTGCAGGCTCTGCCCGCCAAGATGGAGAGCGTGCTTGAAAATACGGAGGAGATCAAATATCTGGCCTCCCGCTACTTCAATCATTCCTCTGTGTTCTATATCGGGCGCAATCTGGATTATGCCCTGGGGCTTGAGGGCAGCCTCAAGCTCAAGGAAATCTCCTACATTCACTCCGAGGCCTACGCCTCCGGCGAGCTGAAGCACGGCACCATCTCCCTGATTGAGGATGGAACCCTTGTGGTGGCGCTTGGCACCTATACGCCCCTTTTCGACAAGGCTCTTTCCAATATCATCGAGGTCAAGGCCCGGGGCGCGGATATTGTGGCCCTGACTACCGAAAGCCGCAGCGGGGATATGGCAAAGACGGTGGAGAATGTCCTCTCCGTCCCCGACACCCATATTATCCTCCAGCCCTCTCTAGGCATCGTGCCGCTGCAGCTTTTCGCCTATTATGTGGCGCTGCAGCGGGGCTGTGATATCGACAAGCCCCGCAATCTTGCGAAATCTGTTACCGTTGAATAACAAAAAAGGTCGCTGCATGTATGGCCATGCAGCGACCTTTTGGTTTATTTTTCCTTTGCGCCCAGAGCTTCCAGCTTCCGCTGGCGGCGGTTCAGGACCTCCTCACTTCTGGGTCGGATGTCGCCGGCCTTGGTAAGCGCCCACTTGGTCATCATGGGTCCCACCAGCTCATAGATCAGCACCGCAAAGAGTACAATGTTTCGAATCAGCGCCCCATCTCCCGGCAGGGTGGAGGCAGTGACGCACATTCCCAGCGCCACGCCCGCCTGCGGCAGCAGGGTGATACCCAGATAGTCCACTACGTTCTTATCGCAGTGTACCAGCTTCGCGGACTCCCTCGCGCCCACATACTTGCCCAGAGAGCGGGCGAGGATGTATACGATACCCACCAGCACAGAGGAGAACTTGGCAAATGCGCCCAGCTCCAGCTCCGCGCCGGAGATGACAAAGAACAGCAGAAGCAGCGGGGAGGTCCAGCGGTCGGAATTTTCCATAATTTCAGCGGACAGAGGGCATAGATTGCAGAAAACGCAGCCCAGCATCATGCAGACCAGCAGGGAGGAAAAGCCTACTGTTACAGGGCCAATCTGAAAGCTCTGCATGGACAGAGCCACCGTCAGGAAAACGAAGCTGATGGTCATGTTCAGGCGGTTGGTGTTGGAGTTAAACAGCTTTTCAATCTTTGTAAGGCAGAAGCCGGCCAGCGCGCCCAACAGCAGAGAGCCTATGATCTCTACAATGGGATTGACGATAATGGAGAAGATGTCCGCCGTGCCAAGGCTCAATGCCTTTGCAATGCCGAAGGACACGGCAAAGAGCACCAGACCTACCGCATCATCCAGAGCCACGATAGGCAGCAGCAGGTCGGTAAGAGGGCCTTTTGCCTTGTATTGGCGCACAACCATAAGGGTAGCGGCAGGAGCGGTAGCGGCGGCGATGGCGCCCAGAGTGATGGCTGCGGGAACGGACAGCACATCCGGGCGGATCAAATGGAAGAGGAGCAGAGCGATATCCACCACCAGGGTAGCGGCTACGGCCTGCAGAATGCCGATGACAAGGGCCTGTTTTCCGGTCTCTTTCAGCTGGGACATACGAAATTCATTGCCGATGGAAAAGGCAATGAAGCCCAAAGCCACATCGGATATGAGCCCGATGCCCTCCAATTCCTCATAACTGGAAAAGCCGATGCCGGGTATATGCAGCGCACCGATGACGCAGGGGCCGATCAGTACGCCCGCCACCAGATAGGCGGTAACATCCGGCAGATGGGATTTCTTCAAAAGTCGGGTCATCATAAGGCCCGCGAACATTGCGATGGATAGGGATAATAACGCAGTCATTTTAAAGCCTTCTTTCAAACCGCGCCATTATACGGCAGTGCGCCGCAGATTTCAAGTCAAACATGTTTTGAAAGCGTTAAATTTTTCAAAGAGAAACAGGGTATGTGGGCGCAAAAAGGGGAGTATAATATAGTAAATATGAAAGAATTTTTTGATTTTTCAATAGAATCCGACTCGCTCACAGGCTTTGGTCTGTTTTCTGCTTCCCATGGAGCGTTCCTCGCAGCGGCAGTGCTGTGCATCATTCTGCTGTGTGTTTTATATCGCCGTTCCTCTGCGGAGAGGAGGCACGTTCTGCGCCTTTCGTTAGCCTGGACTGCGCTGGCGCTGGAGCTTTTGCGTGCAGTACTGCTTATGATAAGCGGGCACTATACTTTGGGCAGGCTTCCGCTGCATCTGTGCGGTATGGCCGTATATATTGGTTTTTACCACGCCATAAAGGGGGGCAGACTGACAGGACAGGTTCTCTATGCTTTTTGTATGCCCGGGGCTGCGGCGGCGCTGCTGTTTCCCGACTGGAGCTACTATCCGGCTCTGCATTTTATGACGGTCAGTTCCTTCGCCCTGCATATATTGCTTGTGTGCTATACGCTGATGCAGGTCGTGGGCGGCGATATCCGTCCGGATACAAAAAGCCTGCCGAAATGTCTTGGTATCATGATGGGCATTGCCATACCTGTTTATGTGTTTGACCTTTTGACAAATACCAATTATCTGTTTTTAAACTGGCCCTCTCCCGGCTCGCCGCTGGAATGGTTTGCCTTTCTCGGCAGACCCGGCTATCTTCTGGGCTATATTCCCCTTATCGCACTGGTGTGGGCGGTGCTCTATCTGCCTTTTTTACGAAAAAGATAAAAAGCGCGGGCCGAATGAACGGCCCGCAAAACAGGGTTGTGGGATAAAGATATGAGCCGGGTCTTTTCAAAGAAAAGACCAATTGGATAAGCTGTAATCAGAGAATACCTCTTTTTTCCGAACTTGTAAAGAGCGAAAGGACACTACTTTTGTCGAATGTATATTTTCTTTTATGGCGGTTACAATATAGGGGAAACCAATTGAGAGGAGACAGGTTCATGATAATGGATCGTATCGCTCTGACGCTGGCCATAATCGGCGGCATCAACTGGGGCAGCGTAGGACTGTTTCGCTTTGATATCGTGGCATGGCTGTTCGGCGGGCAGACCGCCACTGTCAGCCGGGTTATCTACACGCTGGTCGGCCTCGCGGCTCTGTGGTGCATTTCTCTGCTGTTTCGCAGCGACACCGTTACCGACGACGGAGTATGATAAAAA
>CAZESU010000048.1:0-15168 GCA_964515275.1 uncultured Oscillospiraceae bacterium | reverse complement strand
AATGCCGTGATTCGTAATTCTTGATGGTTTACTGTCTTACGAGCACTCCGCTAAAGCTGTTCTTTTTTTGCTTGTCAGTCGTTTTCAATGGGAAGCTGAATCTCGGTTAACCATTCCTCTATATTCTCCTTGTTCCATATGCCGTCGATGTAGCATTCCCGGGGATGGCCAGAGATCTTATAGTCGTTGTCCTTCGCATCTTTGCTGCCGTATCCAGCTGCCGCGTCTCGTAAAACCGATAGCCGAACCATTTGTCCACATTCTCGGGGATCAGCAGGCCCTCTTTTCATAGAAACGCAGAGCTTTGACCGTAAGCATGGAAAGTTTAGAAAACTCCCCAATCTTTAACATCAAATCACCTCCACGTCCTCATAGTAATCTGTCCCCTAAAGGGAGAGTCAAGAACTGTTTTTCACTTTTTTCAATATTTCACATTCCACAGGATGAGTCCGTGGGCAGGAGCGGTATAGCCGGCGGCAGTGCGGTTTCTGGCTTCCAGTATCAGATCCATATCCTCCGGCCGTCTCTCTCCGCGGCCGATCTCGATAAGGGTGCCAACAATAATGCGCACCATGTTATACAGGAAGCCGTCTCCCGTGAGACTGATGCGGAGCTCACCGCCAAGCCGCTCCACCTTTGCACATCTCAGCTCACGGACAGCGGATTTTTTCATTTTAATGCCGCAGAAACTGGAAAAATCATGGCGTCCCAGCAGCCGGTCTGCGGCTTTCTGCATGGATAGCACATCAAGCCTGTCTGTCATAGTATACATATATATACGTTCAAAAACATTTGGCTCTTCACTGTTCCATATACGATAGACATAGGTCTTTTCCCGGCAGCTCAGTCTGGCATGGAAGCGGGACGGAACTTCCTCCAGTGATACAGCACCGATATCTTCCGGCAGATATCGGCGTATCAGAGACAGCAGTTCGGCACAGCCTATATCTGTATCCGCCCGGAAAGAGCACACCTGTGCCCGGGCATGTACCCCTGCGTCGGTGCGGCCGGAGCCGTTTACCTCCACCTGCTGACCAAGCAGCCGGGAAAGCAGAGACTCCAGCTTTGCCTGTATGGTATTGCCCGTGTTGCCCTGCCTCTGCCAGCCCTTGTATCGGCTGCCGTCGTAGCAGAGCGTCAGCTTGAAATTTTTCATCTCTCCGCCTCCCTATGATTTTCCATTATATCAGTTTTCCAGGCGGATTGACAGTTGAAAAAGCATGAATTATAATAATAAAACATGTGATTTTACGAAAAAAGGAGAGTGTAGCCATGGAAGGCAGGCACAGCCCCAAACATGCCGCCCCATCGCGGACTGAGCGCCGCCGTCCTGAGCGGGAAGTTCGGCGTGAGCCGGAGAAGAGACCGGTCAGAGAAAAAGAACCCCGGCGGAAAAGACCGGTGTGGCTGCTCGTTATTCAGGATATAATACTTACAGGACTGGTGCTTTGCATTTTTGCCACCTTTCATCATGTCATCCCCAGACTTACAGCAAAGAACATGACGCCCCCCACACCTACCAGTATCATTTCCACTCCCGCACCTCAGGAGACAGCCGCTCCTGCCGAAACCTCAGACCCGGAAGAAACAGCTGAGCCCACGCCGGAAGTTGTTGACAACAGAACGGAGTGGCAGAAGAAGTTTGAGGAGCATTTTACCGATGAGGTGGTCATCACCGAAAACTCCTATACAAGTCCCAATGTGTCCATTACCATCAGCACGGTCACTGTTGATGAGCCCAGCACAACCGTGTGCTATGTGGCAGATATCTATGTGGCACAAATAGAGAATTTCCAGACCTATTTTGCCACCGGTCAGTACGGCTATTATGCCAGCGAGGCGCCTCTCACCTCGGCAAAAAACTCCGGCGCTATCCTGTCCATCAACGGAGACTACTGCAACAACCAGACCGCCGGCTTCCTTGTCAGAAACGGCGAACTTTACATGACGGAGCAGACTACCTGTGATATCTGCGTGCTGTATTACGACGGCACGATGGAGACCTATGCGCCCGATGAATATCTGGTGGATGATGTTCTGGCCAGGACACCCTACCAGACCTGGAAATTCGGCCCCGAGCTTCTGGACGATAACGGCCAGCCCAAACTGAACTTTAATACTTCGGACGAGATTTCCTGGGAGAATCCTCGCAGCGGCGTCGGCTATTATGAGCCCGGACACTACTGCTTCATTATTGTGGATGGCAGGCAGAACGGCTATTCCAGAGGCCTGGAGATGGATCAGTTTGCCCAGCTCTTTGCCGATCTGGGCTGCAAGGCCGCCTATAATCTGGACGGCGGACAGTCGGCAGTAATGACCTTCAACCAGAGTATATACAACAAGCCTTATATCGGCGGCCGCGATTCCGGCGATATTCTGCTGATCCGGGAATTGCCGGAGCAGACAGGGGAAGGAGGAGAGGGCTGAAATGAGAGCAGTTAAGGAATTCCTCGCCCACCTTGCAATAGCCATGCTCCTCGGCATGGTAGTAATAACCATACTGGATGGTTATAATCCTCTTATGGCATTTCTCACCAGCAAGGCAACTAAAATCTATATCATGATCATGTGCGCTCTGGGCGTTATCGTAGCAATCATGTACATAGCCCAAAGCCGCCGCAGTTGAGCCGCATTTTTCCAGCTTGTTAAAAATGTACATAAGAATGGGATTAAAATCGACCATTCTTCCTCAATTTCCGTTAGTTTTGTTCGTTGAAGATTTAAAAAAAAGGTGGTAAAATATTAACAAACTGGGAAATCTTTTTTATTATAAAAAATATTACTAAGAAAGGCGAGCGTTTATGTTTACGGATTCCTATTTTGACAGATTCGTACTTCCCGAGGATCTGAAAGCGACTTTGAAAAAGAGCCGTTGCCTTTGCTATCCTGAGACCAAGGACCAGCTTCTTGAAATGTGCTTCGGGCCTACCCATAGCTCCAGATATGACGTGACTTATCCCATTCCGGGAAAAGGACTTTTCAAAGAGGCAGAAGTTGTCCGCTGCAAGAACGGCCCCGTGGTCAACTTCATGGAGGACTACATGCGCCGCCGTGACCCTGACTGCATGCGTGTCGGTGACGATCTTCCTACGGATAAGCCCCGCTTTGAGGATAAGTACGGCTACGAATTCTCCAAGCTCCGTAAGGAGACATTGGATTGGCTCACCAATCAGCAGCTCATTATGCTGCCTTTCCATGCCGGAGGAAAGTACTATGGCTATGACAGCCTTATGATCTGCCCCATGAACGCAGCGTTCTTTGCCCTGTCCCTTGCAAACATGCAGGGCTTTGTCAGCATCTTTGATGTGCAGCCGGGCTACACCCCCAGGGCCATTATCTATGTTGCACCCCCCTTCCGCATCACCCATTTCGATGGCAAGCAGGTTGTGGTACACAACCGCAGCAAGGAGCTCCATGAGGTCTTTGCATACAACCTTTATCCCGGCCCCTCCGCAAAGAAGGGCGTCTTCTCTATTCTGCTGGATATCGGCGAGAATGAAGGCTGGGTTACCAACCACGCCTCTGCTGCAATGCTGGAATCCCCTTATGAAAACGAAATTGTATTCATGCATGAGGGCGCATCCGGCGGCGGCAAGAGCGAGATGCTGGAGGAAGTTCACAAGGAAGAAGACGGCAGACTGCTTCTGGGCACCCATACTGTCAGCGGTGAGAAATATTACATCAACCTGGGTGAGACCTGTAAGATCCACCCCATTGCCGACGACATGATTCTTGCCCACAAGGATATGCAGAATGACTCCGGCCATCTGGTTATCGCAGACGCAGAGGATGGTTGGTTCCTGCGTATGGACGGCGATAACTATTACGGCAACAGCCCCACCTACGAGCGCATCAGCATTCACCCCTCCGAGCCTCTGGAGTTCTTCAATATGGACGGAACTCCCGGCGCTACCTGCCTGATCTGGGAGCATGTTGTTGAGTCTAACGGCAAGCCCTGCACCAATCCCCGTGTCATCATCCCAAGGGAGATGATCGAGAATATCGTGCCCGGCAATGCTCCGCAGGAAGTCAATGTCCGTTCATTCGGCGTGCGTATGCCCCCCTCCACTGTTATGAACCCCAACTACGGCGTAATGGGTATGGTACAGTTTGTGCCCGCATCTATCGCTTGGCTGTGGCGTCTGGTATCTCCCCGCGGCTTCAAGAACCCCTCCATCGCCGACACCAATGCCGGCAGCGGGCTGAAGAGCGAGGGCGTAGGTTCCTACTGGCCCTTCTCCACCGGTAAGAAGGTCACCCAGGCAAACCTGCTGCTCCACCAGATGCTTGACACTCCCAACACCTTGAACATCCTTATTCCCAACCAGCACATTGGTGCATACAAAGTTGGCTTCATGGGTGAATGGCTGACCCGCGAGTATCTTGCCCGCCGTGGCGGCACC
Source organism: uncultured Oscillospiraceae bacterium (assembly GCA_964515275.1). GTDB lineage: Bacteria > Bacillota > Clostridia > Oscillospirales > Oscillospiraceae > Limivicinus. The sequence goes on along the minus strand of CAZESU010000048.1, from coordinate 10,765 downwards.
GTCAGGCTGCGCCACCTTGTCCCTGCCCGCTGCCCTCTGTTTGGCTACTCTCTGGACGAGATGAAGATAGACGGTCAGTATGTCCGTCAGACCTTCCTTCGCCCCGAACTCCAGTCCAAGCTGGGCTTTGAAGGCTATGACGCCGGCGCGAAGATCCTTACCGACTTCTTCAAGGAGCAGATACAGGAGTTCCTGACCGACGAACTCGACCCCATCGGACATCAGATTATCGAGTTGTGCCTCAACGATGCAGGACTGGAAGAGTATCTGGCAATTACCCCGATGAAGAATATCAAGTAAATAAGTTCCAAAAGCCGCGGCTATGCCGCGGCTTTTTCCTGACTGTTTTGTGTGGAAAACATATTCCCAGCGCTTTTTTCATATTTTTTCTTGTGCTTTGCTGCGGCAGGTGGTATCCTATTAAAATAGCAAGCGAAAGGAAAAATGCACATGAAAATTGTTGTTCTGGGCGGCGGTATCAGCACCGAACGCCATGTATCCCTTGTGTCCGGCACCTCCGTGTGCAAGGCGCTCCGCTCTATGGGGCACAAGGCAATATTTGTTGACATGTATTTGGGTCTCGAAAATTATGAGGGCAGCCTTGAAGATGCTTTTAATGTGTCGGATGGCTTCTGCGGCAGCGTTGCCATTGAAAAGGATGCACCTGATCTTGAGGCAGTAATAGCTTCCCGTAAATTCAAAAGTCCCAGCCGCCTGGGAAAAAACGTGCTGGAGATATGCTCTCTTGCCGACTGTGTGTTCCTTGGCCTCCACGGAGCAGACGGCGAGGATGGCAAGATACAGGCGGCTCTTGATCTGCTGGGTGTGCCCTATACCGGCTCCAACTGTCTTGGCAGCGCCATGGCTATGGACAAGGCGGTCGCCAAGCGCATTATGGAGTCCTGCGGTGTGCTGACTCCCAAATGGAGTGAGATCACCTATTCTGAGGCGGATATCCCCGAACTGAGAGAAAGCCTGCCGATACCCTGTGCCGTCAAGGTTGTAAGCGGCGGTTCTTCCATCGGTGTTTCCCTTCCGAATACCAGGGAAGAGCTGGAGACTGCCCTGCGGGATATTTTAAAATACGGAAACCGCGTGGTTGTTGAGGAGAAAATCAAGGGCCGCGAGCTAACCCAGCCTGTGTTTGACGGCAGATATCTCAGCGCCATTGAGATCGTCCCGCCGAAGGGAATGACCTTTGATTATGTGGCAAAATATCAGAGCGGCTCGGAAGGCGCACGGGAGATATGCCCCGCACCTATCACTGAGGAAGAGCACCGGCTCATAGGCGAGACGGCACTGAAGCTTCACAATGCGCTGGGCCTGTCCGTGTATTCCCGCACAGACTTTATTCTGGATAAAGAGGGCAGGGCATGGTGCCTTGAGGTCAACACCCTTCCGGGCATGACTCCCGCCAGTCTCATCCCCAAGGCTGCCGCTGTGGAAGGGCTCAGTTATGCCCAGCTCTGTGAAAAGATCGTTGCGTTGTCACTTGAGCAGAGAAAAAAAGAAAAATCGTCATGTTAACAAATTATTGATGTATTGGGCAGACGTTGTGATACAATAAAAATTAAAATTAGATGATTCAGGTGAGAGCATGAGAAAGCGTCTTGCACAATTTATGGCAGGCAGAAACGGCAATGATCAGTTCAACGTTTTCCTGCTTGTAGTGGATATCGTTCTGGTGCTGATCGGCACCATTGCCGGAGGCGTGGCAGGCGGTGTGATATACATTGCCGTACTGCTCCTGCTGGTCTATATCTATTTCCGCATGTTCTCCCGCAACGTGTACCGCCGCCGGGAGGAGAACGGAAAATATATCCGGCTGAAATATAAGGTGTCCGCATGGATCCGCGTCCGCAAGGAACGCTGGGTACAGCGCAAGGATTATAAGTTTTTCACTTGTCCTTCCTGCCATACGACCCTGCGCGTGCCCAGAGGCCACGGAAAAATAAAAATAGTCTGCCGCAAGTGCGGAAATTCCTTTATGGGAAAGTCCTGATATGTTCGGCTATCTTGTGGCAAAGACTGAGCTTCTGGACGAGGAGCAGCAGCTTCGATACAAATCCTGTTACTGTGGACTGTGCCGCAGCCTGAGGGAACGTCACGGTCAGATCAGCCGGATGTCACTGAACTTTGATATGACCTTTCTGGTGTTGCTTCTGGGCTCTCTGTATGAGCCGGAAGAACAGCGGGATGTTCAGAAGTGCATTGCTCATCCCATCGAGGCAAGGCCCTGGTGGCGAACGGAGTTTACCGATTATGCCGCCGACATGAATGTGGCTCTGGCATATTTGAAATGCATGGACGACTGGCAGGATGATTCCAACCCCATTGCCCTTGCGGAAGCAAAACTGTTAAAAAGCGCCTTCAAGAAAATAAAGGCCCAATATCCCCGGCAATGTGATGCGATGGAGGTCTCCATCCGTGCGCTTGGTCAGGTAGAGCAGGCAAGAGATGAGTCTCCGGACAGGGCGGCGGATTGCTTTGCCCTGATGATGGGGGAGTTATTTGTTCCCAAAGAGGATCGCTGGAGCCCAAATCTTCGCTATACCGGGCAGATGCTCGGACGCTTTATCTATATTATGGACGCGTGCATGGACCTTGAAAGCGATACTCTGTTTGAGCGTTTCAATCCCTTCCGCAGATACTACGGATTGGATAATGAGCAGCGTTTCAGGGACATATTAAAAATGCTTCTGGGCGACTGTGTCAGAGAATTTGACAGGCTTCCTCTGGTACAGGATGCAGAAATATTGAAAAACGTGCTCTGTGCAGGGCTGTGGACAGAGTTCGATAAGAAATACAGCAGCAAGAAAGGACCCTCACATGGTACAGGATCCGTATAAAGTCCTTGGTGTCTCGCCTGATGCCAGCGATGAAGAAATAAAAAAAGCATATAGGGACCTTGCAAAAAAATATCATCCTGACCGTAACCCGGACAACCCCGAGGCGGCAAGGAAGATGAACGAGATAAACGCGGCCTACGACCAGATCAAGAACGGCACCGCTCAACAGAGCGCCTATGGACAGAGCTCTTACGGCGGACAAAATGGCGGACAGAGCTCCTATGGAAGCTCCTATGGCTGGAGCGGCTGGAGTGACTGGGGCCGGTGGGGCGGCCAGCAGCAACAGCAATATGAGCGCAGTGAGTACACCGCCGCCAAGAACTACATCCGAAATGGTATGTACCGTGAAGCGCTGAATGCTCTGAACAATGTGCCTGTTTCCGAACGGGACGGCAAGTGGTATTATCTCTGCGCCGGAGCCAATATGTATATGGGCAATAAGATCGCCGCCCTTGATGCGGCAAAAAAAGCCGTGGAGATTGATCCCGGAAATGAGGAGTACCGGCGTCTGCTGGAACAGCTTCAGGGCGGCGGCGACTTTTACGACAATTACTCCGCCCATTATAAGCGTGGCATCTCCCCGGACAGGCTGATTTTGACCCTGTGTGCGGCAAATATGTGTCTCGGCCCCATGTGCGGCTGGCGCATTTGCTGCTGCTGACATTCAAATAAAACCACCCTCCAGGAGGAGGGTGGTTTTTCTATGGGGAAATGTCTGAATGAGGCCTTATCCGAATATCCGGGATATCTCTCTGTCGGTAAACGCAGTTAAGGCGTCAAAATCCATATAGGGTCTGTATACCGCCTCCAGCTCATCATGAAGTTCCTTGGCCTGCCGCAGTTTCTCCAGCGCCGCCGCCATGCACTCCCGTTCCAGTCTTCGCCCTGCCCGCAGCTCCGGGCGAAGCTGCTTCTGACTCTGAGTGGGTACCAGCGCATCGAGCCGTATATGCCGGGCTTCTTCTACATCCCAGTAGCCTCTAAGCAAGGCCAGAGAAGCGTCAGGCAGCAACACCGCGTCCAGTTCTTCCGAGCAGAGAGGGGAGGGACACAGAATCACTTCCGCACCCCGGGAAATCGCTTCATGAGCCGCCGCTTCAAGGGCAGGGGAGGCCAGACACATTCCGTCATCCAGCTGATAGATAAGTTTACATAACTTATTAACTTCGCCGCCCAGCTTCAATTCTCCCTTGCAGCTTATGGCACTGAGAAAACGCTTTACTATATGAGCTTCTCCGCTCTTCTTTCCACAACAGCGGCGCACAGTGCCGCAGACCCGTTTTTTTGCTGCTTCTTTAATTGTTTTTTCTATGCTTTCCGGCAAATAAGCCCGTCTTAGCTCTGCTGACGCTTTCAGATAGGCATAGGCACGGGTATACAGACCTTTATATTCCTGGTTGAGCCTGAATACCTCTGTGCGGTCTGCCTGCTTCAGAGGCAGGCGGCAGAATTGACCAAGGTTAACATAATCTGAATCTGCCCCGAAGCAACGAGGCTCTCTCACATGGGGAGCGGTGCCGTCCACCCAACCCTGTTTAAGCTCCGGTATGTATACCCCATCAAGCGAGTCCGGGTCCCCGGAACAGGGCACATATTCCACGTCCATTCCGGCGCTCTCCGCCGCCGCACCAATTCTCTTCATAAAGCGGGATTTCCCGGTACCCGGGCCGCCTTTGATGATGTGCAGCCTGTCACCATCGGCTGCGGCGAAGCCTGTGTACAGAGAAGTAAAGCCGTCTTTGCTGTTTGCCCCCAAAAAATAGCTGATCTCCATGGTTTCCACCCCATTTTTTTTAAGATAACACAATCTATGCCGATCAGACTTAGATTGACAATATCTCTTACCGCATATATAATCTCTGAGAAACAGAAAGAGCGGGATAGTGTGAAAAATCACACTATCAATACAAAAACGGCAACCGCGGCACATGCCGAAAATCTCCATTCCGCCGCAGTTGGAGATTTTCTTTTCCCTTTGTGCTGTCGGCTTTACGTCAGAATGGAGATTAATATGTACGACTGCATACTCTTTGATTTTGACGGCACGGTATTTGACACGATTGAGGGTATCACCAAGTCTGTGCGCTACGCCCTGAACAAGGTCGGCATTGATGCAGAACTTGAGAATTTGCGCTGCTTTGCCGGGCCACCGTTAGTAGATAAATTTATGGAGGAATACGGTTTTGACAGAGACACTGCCGTACAGGCCACAGCAGATTACAGGGAGCGGTATAAGCCCATCGGCATGTATGAGTGCAGGGTTTTCCCGGGAATAAAGGAATTGCTGAAAAAGCTGAGAGCTGCCGGAAAGACCGTCGCCATCGCCACTTCCAAGCCCCAGGAACTGGCGGAGCAGCTGTTGGAGCGCGAGGGTATGAGGGAACTGTTTTCTGTTATCTGCGGCAGCCATCCGGACAGGAACGACGGCGAAAAGTGGCAGGTCGTGACAAAGGCCATGGAACTCTGCGGGGCCAAGCCGGAAAACACGGTCCTTGTGGGTGACACCAAATATGATGTAATAGGCGCCCATAAGGTTGAGATACCCTGTATCGGCGTCCGTTACGGCTACGCGGCGGAAGGGGAACTGGAAGATGCAGGCGCAGAATATATCGTTTCCGATATGCTGGAGCTTGAAAATCTGCTTTTAAATCATGAAAGGAAGAAGCGGCCCTGATAAGGCCGCTTCTCAGCTTGTCAAAAAAGTAATCCCGATCTTCTTTGACAAGCTGTCTGCATTTTTGAACTTTTTCAAAAAGTTCAAAAATGTTGCTTTATTGAACGTGAAAGACACCCTTCCTGGGTTTCTTTCACCGCATCTTCCTTCCCGTCTTCTTACTGCCATTCGATTTCTTGACAGTCTCAGAAGCGACCCTGACAAGGCCAATTGCACCGGCGTGTTTGCGCCGTTTGATTCGTCCTGTCTCCGTCAGCCACTGTACCATGTCTCTCAGAGTCTCACTCAGTTCCCGCGGACGATAGCCCAGTTCCCGGCTGGCCTTCTCATGGGAGAAAAGAGCATTGCTGCCCAGCGTGTACACCGAGTATGGCGTCAGGAACAGGGGTTTCTTTCTTATCCGGCTGAACCATTCGCAGATAGGCGCGGCGGGCTTCAGAAGCTTCAGGGGCAGAAACAGCTTTATGCGCTTTTTCTTCAGATCCCGACTCAGAGTATCCAGTATTTCTTTCACACTGGCATAGCGGTTTGAGAGAATATAACACTCGCCCCGGCGTCCCTTTTCGCAGCAGGCAAGGATACCGTCTGCCACATCTCGCACGTCCACAAAGTCATAGCCGCCCTTTATCCCGGCAGGAAGCTTTCCGTTGCAGAATGACACAATGGTTTCTGTCACACTGCCTCCGGAGCGGTCAAAAGGCCCGATGATGCCGGAGGGGTGTACAATGCTTACATCAAGCCCCGCCTTTGCCGCGTCCAGCACCAGCGCAGAGGCTGCGGCCTTGCTCTTGGCGTAGTCGCCTACCACGGCAGAAGGGGAGAAGTTGCTGATCTCGCTCATCTCAAGGCCCTCGTCCTTTTCGGGTATGGCGTGGACAGAGCTTACATGTACCACTTTCCGCACGTGGTGTGCCATGCAGAGCTGCATAACATTTCGCGTACCTTCCACGTTCACCTGCCACAGCCGTTCACTGTGCCTGGAGGCGATGGAGATCATGGCAGCACAGTGGATAAAACAGGCGTCGGACATGTCGCCCTGAAAAAGAGGCTCCAGAGTGGCTGGGTCATCCACCTGACCCTCGACCCGCTCAACCTGATTTGGCAGTTTTCCCGTTGTCATGCTGCCCGGCCTTACCAGTGCGCGGACATGACAGCCCCTGTCAACCAGCTTTCTTGTTACGGTGCCGCCCAGATAGCCGGTAGCGCCGGTAATAATATAAAGCGAATACATGTTATCCCTCCATTCGACACGTGTTGCTTTTCTTTCACAAGTATAATATAATGCACTATGATGACTTAAAACAACCGTCACATTCCGCTGAACAGTAACATCTCCAACATTCGGCGTTCATGTGTCGATTTAATAAGAAAACTTTTTGTGAACGGAGAGTGCCATGAAAACCGATGCCAGGGTGAGATATACGAAAAAGGTTTTGCGCGAGAGTCTTTTGTACTTTATGCACTACAAAGCCATTACGGAGATCAGTGTCAAGGAAGTCTGCGAAAGGGCGGAGATCAACCGTTCCACTTTTTATAAACACTACAAGGACTGTTATGACCTGCTGGAGCAGATTGAGAGTGAGGTGCTGGAGGAATATTTGAGTTCCATGGAGAATGTCAGCACTGCTGATGTCAGAGAACTGGTCGGCTCCATACTGGATATGTTCGACAGGAATCGGGATTTGTGCGAGCTGCTTGCTGCCGGCAGGCTGGGAGATGGACTGATCCGCAAGATGATGGAGGTAGCCCATAAGGAGGGTGTGAGTTACTGGCGCACAATGCTCTCCGATGCGGATGAGGACACCATGGAGATGCTTTTTATCTGCCTTGCCAACGGTCTTCTGACCCTAATTCTGTATGGAAACAGCAAATATAACCGGGAAAAGCTGATTGACTTTGCGGATGCTATGGTAAAAAACAGCCTTGCTCCATATATGTAAATAGAGTATAAAAATATCGGAAAAAAGCCTTAAGAATGTTTAAAGAACTGTCTTTTCCGTTGCCTTTAATTTGCACTCATGCTATAATGCGCTTTGTAAAAATGCGGAAATAAAATGGAGAGCTTCAATGATCGCATGGCTAACACAAACAACGAGCGGGAAGATTGTCGCCACGTTTTTCATATCCATGGCTCCGGTGGTGGAGCTTCGTGCCGGTCTGCCTTATGGTATCGCATTGGGACTTGACTATCCCGTGGCTCTGGCGGCCGCTGTGTTGGGAAATCTTCTGCCTGTACCATTTATCATCATTTTCATCCGCCGTATTTTCGCGTGGCTGCGGCAGATAAGCTCCAGACTGGACGGCTGGATAGCAATGCTTGAAAACAAGGCCCATCTGAAGGGACACATGGTGCAGAAATACGGCCCCTTGGGACTTTGCCTTCTGGTAGCGATACCACTGCCCGGAACCGGCGCATGGACCGGAGCGCTGGTGGCGGCGTTTTTGAATCTGCGCCTGAACCGAGCCATACCCTCTATTGTGGCAGGCGTATTCATCGCTGCTGCTATTATGACCGCCGTCACCTACGGCGTGATCCATGTTTTTTGATCAAAAGGAAGGCCCTGCGGCTTGAGCCGCAGGGCCTTCCTTTTGCTGCTTATTCAGATAACACACTGTCTACCTTGTTTATCTGTTTTGTACCTATATCATTTCCTGTTCAGCCAGCATACACACTCAATGTGTGTCTGGGCTAGTATGTAAACACAATTCTTTATGCAGAATTTCAAGCTGTGCTGGTGTTAGTCTCATGAGAATTGCACATACATTGCTACTTACGGAACGATTTTTTATGCTCAATTCTGCTCTGCAAGGTAGATACTCAGCCTTGAGTAGATATTTGCCGCAACCTGATCCGCAGTTTGATACCCATTGAAGAAAGGCTCCGCGCCGCTTCGAACGATCTCATATTCCGGCGAGCCCATATCATACATGCCATACACGTTATTGAGCAGCTGGTCAAATTCAGAAATGTATGATTTCTCTGTGACATACTCTCCATTGATCTTTAATTCACCGGCATCAATCTTCTCCACATCATGTTCAACTAACCTTTCGTATTCAGCCTTTAAAATCGGACAGTAGGGGGACTCTAAATATGCGTTATATTCGCTTAACAGCATGTACTTTAGAAACGCCCACGCCCCCTCTTTGTTTGTAGCAGCAGCAGGGATTGCCAATCTGCACGAGGGAACGATTATGCCCGTTCCTTGACTAAACGGCAGACCGACAATATTCATATCTCCGGCATTGCCTCCAAAATATTGCCGGTAATCCCGCCAAAATATACTGTGGCTGCATTGAATCGCAAGAAACCGCTGTCTGCTCTCAGATATGTTTTTCCCTGCATTTCCCTCTTCCGCCGTATCCGGCAGCGAATGCGCGAATTCCAAGATGGCCGCGATATCTTCCACAGAATAGTTTTCCGTATTTCCGCAGCAAAACGCCAGAGACAGGAAAGTATCTTTTGATAATGTCCCCGCAAAGGCGTTGGCCGGGTCGCCAAGTGCAGCGATCCTTTCCCTTACCGTCCCCACCGGCAGGAGGGATTCTGAGCTGCTTCCCACAAAAGTCCAGATGAGAAACGATGGGGAGATTCCAAGCAATTTTCCGTTTTTGTTAAGCATTGCGTGAAACGGCGCTTCCAGCAGGTCGGATTTGGATATATCAGCATCCGCCTCAATATACGGCAGCAGATCTTCCAGCGCTCCCTCTTTTAAAATCTGACTGGAAAACGTAGAGACATCAATGATATCCGGTGCGCTGCCTGCGTTGATCTCCGTCGATAGCATCAGCATGGGGTCTTGATAGGAACTGTAATCCTTTACAATAATGCGGTAGTCTTGGCTCTCATCGTTAAAGTGAATGATCACATTGGACAGATCCAATGGGTAGCCATTCAGAGCCAGCACGATTTCCTGAACCTCACCCTGCGATGGCTCTGCCGTCCGCAACAAACGCAGTTCATCACCGCTCCATATGATAAAGGCTCCGTCCGTCAGCGGGCACAGCTTGCTGGCAGGTGTGCCGCCGTTTCCCGTCCACTGAAACAGCCGTTTCGTCTCCCCGCTGGCGCAGTCATAGCAGAATAAATCGCTCGAGTCCTTGAGATATACCTTGTCGCCTGCCGCCGCGAGCAGTTGCCCCCCTGTGAATACCTCCAATTCTTCAAGGCGTCCGGTCTCCGGCTCAAGGCGCTGAAGGCTGAGGCCCCCCACCTTAAATATCCCCAGAAAGACCGTAGAGCCGCTTGAGACCAAAGAAAACGAAGCGTCCACCTCCGAGGAGGCCTCTTTTTCTCCTTGGCGGGAATATCCCTCTAAGCTGCCGGCGTCAGCACTACTAAGGCTAAAATACAGGGTATCATGGTTCAGTACCATATCTTTGATATATGCCCCGTTCTCAAGAGGCACATGAAAGCACAGCTTTGCCGCTCCTCCGCCATCTATTGTGTACAGGTCATAATAGAGATCATCTTTTCCAACATCCGTGTCGATCAGCGCATATATAGAATCGTCCGCCCCGGCCTGTATGGCTGAAAGAGTCTGATTTTCCTGAAGCCAGCCAAGATCATAGCGTTCTACAATCTTCCCTTCGGTATCATATGCCGCCAGGAGTTGCTGCCCCTTCTGCTCTCCCAGCAGTAGAAATCCATCTCCGAAAGGAGTGACCAGTGAGATCCAGTTTGGTCTTTCCTCTAACTCTAGGCTGTGGGATATGTATTTTAACTCCCCGGCGTTTTCTACGGCGTTCAGCATCAGTTCGCCCGACTTGCTGCGCTCGCCAGAGCCGCTTTTACCGCAGCCGATCAGCATTGTGCAAATAAGGATCGGCAGCACAATAGCACGCAGTTTCTTCTTCGTCTTCATAGGATATATGTCAGCCTCATAATATTGCATATTTCCGCCCTCACTTTCGTTTACGGCGGGATTATACCTTATGCTTGTATACTTTCTGCCAATTTTTTGTATCGTTTTTGTATCATTTCAAAAATTGATGAAAAAATTTAGGGAACCTCTGAATAATTCGACTTACTCTGGATTCAGGCTGCATCTGCGCATTTTCTGAGCGGCTTTGACGGCTGAATCCCGTAATTTTCACGTTATTTGCCCCATACTTCGGGGAATTTCCCCTAAAAGGGCGCACTTTTCCCCATCAGGTTGTGGAAAACTTTCGCCCGGCGATGGCCAGCACGTACAGATTGGCGCAGGCAAACATGGCGTACAGCCGGTTCTCGTTTTTCTTC
>CAZESU010000047.1:0-15193 GCA_964515275.1 uncultured Oscillospiraceae bacterium | reverse complement strand
TGGGCCACAATATGATCAGCACCGACGATCCCGAGCAGGCCATCAAGGATCTGGCCCTCTTCTCCGAAAAGGGCGTTATGCGCCACCACGCCGTGGGCGGCTGGGAAAACGTGAACGCAGTCTGGGAGTGGGCAAAGAACTTCAACTGCGACATGGTGCTCTTCAACGACAACATCGCCTGCAAGGGTATGCTGGGCGTCCATGCTCTCATGGAGGAGCAGGCCAGAGATCTGGGCTTCCACTTCATCTTTATTGAGCATGACCTTGAGGACTGCCGTACCGTCTCCCGTCAGGATATGAGAAACTGCGTCAACAACTACATGTCCGTCGTCCTCAACGAGAAGCCTCTTGACCCGACCATCGTGGAGTTTGACGATTCCGAAGCGTATTAAGAAAGGCGGACAGAGAATGAAGAAAATTGGGAAAGTATTACTGAAAATACTGGGCAAGACCCTGCTGATCGGCTTTATCGCCTTCGTAGCCACCTTCGCCCTGTACATGTTCAACGGAGAGAACAAGCTGATCTACTATGTGATCCGCCCCTTCCTGAACAAACATTACGACTCTCAGGTGAGAAACAGAAAAATCTAAGAAAAAAGTTCCTGCACGGCGCAAGCTGTGCAGGAACTTTTTATAATAAAGAATGAAAAAACAGAGTTGGAAAGCCGATTCCTTTGTAGTATAATCAGGGATAATTTCTTGGGAAGAAAGGCAGAGCACCATGGTGGAAAGTACTACAAAAGAAAATCATTATAAAAAACCGGTACTCATTTGCGTACCGGTTTTTTGCTTTCCTATCAGACTGCGCCGGGCTTTCCCAGCATACGGAACATGTTCTTCTTGTAGGCCTCAACGCCGGGCTGATCAAAGGGATTGACACCGGACATGTAGCCGGAGATGCCGCAGGCCACCTCGAAGAAGCAGACCAGAGCGGCAAAGCCCTCCTCATTGCGCTGAGGGACCTCGATGACGATGTTGGGCACGCCGCCGGAGATATGGGCATCCTTTACCGCATCGGCTGCGATGCGGTTGACTTCTGCCAGATCCAGACCCGCGATGTAGTTCAGGCCGTCGGCATTTGTCTCCTCAGCGGGGACAGGGAAGCTCTCTCTGGCTTTGGTGAAGCGGACAATGGACTCCATCAGGATGCGGGAGCCTGCCTGAATGAACTGACCCATGGAGTGCAGATCCGCAGTGAACTCAACGGAAGCGGGGAAGATGCCGATGCCGTCCTTGCCCTCACTCTCGCCGTAGAGCTGTTTCCACCATTCCGCCATGAAACGGAAGCTGGGCTCGTAGCAGCCGAGGATCTCCACAGCCTTGCCGTTATTGTACAGGTGCTGTCTTGCGGCGGCATACTGCCAGGCGGGGTTCTCAGGAGAGCGCAGATCCAGAGCCTCCAGTTCCGCGATGGCGGCATCGATTACGCGGCAAACGTCGATACCGGCAACTGCCATGGGCAGCAGACCCACCGCGGACAGAACGCTGAAACGTCCGCCCACGTCATCAGGCACCACAAAGGTGGGCCAGCCGTTGGCATCTGCCAGAGACTTGAGCACGCCCCTGTGGGCATCGGTGGTGGCAAAGATGTGGTCGTTTGCCTGATCACCGTATTTCCTTGCCAGCAGCTCACGGAAAATACGGAAAGAGACAGCCGGCTCAAGCGTAGTGCCGGACTTGGAGATGACGTTTACGTCGAAGTCCGCATCGCCAAGCTGCTCCAGAATGTCGCAGAGATAGTCGGGGGAAAGGCCGTTGCCTGCAAAAAAGACTTTGGGATCGTCCTTACCGGGCAGGGGCTTGAGCAGCTCGATAGCGCCGCGGGCGCCCAGATAGGAGCCGCCGATACCAATGACCACCAGCGCCTTGGAGCGGCTGCGTATCTTCTCGGCTGCCTTGACAATGGCGTCAAGCTCGCCCTCCCTGATGCGGCGGGGCAACTCCATCCAGCCGGTGAAGTCTGCACCCAGACCGGTCTTTTCAGCAAGGGTCTTGTGCGCTTTTTCAGCAAGCGCGTAATCGGGGCCGGACGCCGTGAAGAAGCCAGCGGCGCCGGACAAATCAACTTTTACCATAATGCCTCCTGTAAAAAACAAATTTCAGGAATTATTATACTGCTTTTCCCACAGATTGCAAGGGCTAAAGCCCGATTAAACTGCCTGCCAGTTTGGAGAGAAGGCCAAAGTATCCGATGCGGGGCACATCTGCGTCTGCACAGATGGGCAGCTCCGCAACTGTCTCTCCGCCCATGGTCACCGTCAGGGTACCCAGCCGGTCTCCCGCCTTTACCGGGGCATGCACTTTTTCCAGCAGCTTTACGCTGTATTCCGCCTCTGCGCCGCCCTTGGGCACCAGAGCAAACTCCTCTCCGGTGAATATGGGCTGCACGGTGTCGAAGGCACCCAGCTCCACAGGAATCTCCGGCAGAGCCTCCTCAGGGCGCAGGGAACAGAGTGTGTAATTGGCAAAGGCGTAGTTTAAAAGCGCCTTGGCATCGTTGTTCCGGTCGTTGATGCTGTCGGCGTGCATGATGACGGCGATGTACTCCACCCCGTCCCTCTCCGCCGTGGCGGAAAGGCAGTACATGGCGGTGCTGGTGTAGCCGGTTTTAAGCCCGGTGCAGCCCGGGTACCAGTATACCAGCTTATTTGTGTTGCTCAGCTCGAACTCACCGTTTCGGATACTGTCCATCCAGATGGTGGTGTATTCCTTGATCAGATCGTGCTGTATCAGCTCCCGGGACATGACGGCCACATCGTATGCGTTGGTATAGTGCTCTCCGTCGTCAAAAAGCCCGGTGCAGCCGGTAAAGTGAGTGTTTTCAAGGCCCAGCTCCCAGGCTCTTTTGTTCATGCGCTCCACGAATACCTGCTCTGTGCCCGAAAGATGCTCCGCCATGGCCACGGCGCAGTCATTGGCGGACACCACGGCGATGCATTTGAGCATGTCGCTGACGCTCATCTGCTCCCCCTCTTCCAGATACACACAGCTTCCTCCGAAAGAGGCGGCTCTGGCACTGGCGGTGACAGTGTCGTCAAGACGGATCTTCCCGGCCTCGATGTCCTCCACGATCAAAAGCATGGTCATGACCTTGGTGACGCTGGCGGGGAACACCTTTTGGTGCGCGTCCTTTTCATACAGAATCTCACCTGTGCTTTTCTCCATCAGTATTGCCGAAGGGGCGGTGATATCTATATCATCGTCCCGCAGAGTCTGTGTCCCCATCGCGCCGGTGGGCAGCAGACAGGCCAAAGCCATTAAAAGCGATAATATCCGGTTCATGCTTGCCTCCCCCAAAAAGTCCTGTTAGAACTTATGAGGACAAAATGCCCCTTATGATATGGTTTACAAAATTATGCATAATTCGACAAAATGAAATGAATGATGTTCTGCCTAAAAAGAGTGTACAGTATGAAAAATAAAGAATTTTTAACATTTTCAACACAGTTTTCAACACCCTGTAAATTGAATATAATACCGCAAACCCCGCAAAATGGTTTACATAACAACAAGACCAAATCTATACGGAATTTTTACATTTTGTATGTTGACGGTAGGGGCAGGAGAATAGTAAAATAAAAAAGCAGGAAAGGGGTGCAGCTATGAGACGGCCATTCAGATGGGATAAAAAGTATCTGTATTGGGGGATAACGGCGTTTTGCGTCATCGCCGCAGCAATTCTTTTCTATATGGCACTGAACTATCTGCCGTTTATCGGCAAGTTGATCGGTCGTGTGGTACGCATACTCAGTCCCTTTGTCTGGGGTCTTGTGATCTCCTATCTGCTGGAACCTCTCATGAAGGCCATGGAGAGGAACGTTTTCATTCCTCTTTCGGCAAATATTTTTAAAAAGAGTAAGAAGCATACAGGAAAAAGGCTGGCAAGAGGGCTTTCTGTGATCCTGTCGATCGTGGTGTTTCTGGCAATTATTGCGGCTTTGGTCTACCTGATACTGCCTCAGTTGTACAGCAGCCTTGAAACCATCGTGATAAACAGCCCCACCTATATTGACAATCTGGGCAAATGGGTGGAGCAGCTCCTGCGGGACTACCCGGAGATCGAGCAGTACGTGCTGGCCGCTTTGGATAGGTTCAACGCAAATTTCATGGACTGGCTGGAACAGACGGTGCTCCCGGAGTTGGGCAGCATGCTCACCAACCTGACTGCCGGTGTTTACTATGCGATAAAGGGCATCTATAATCTGATCATCGGCATCATCGTCTCCATTTATATCCTGGGGAATATCGAGAGCTTCGGCGCCAGTGCCAGAAGGCTTCTGTACAGTCTCTTTTCCATCGAAAAGGCAGAGAAGATCCGCGAGGGCATAGCCTTCATCGACAAGACCTTTATGGGCTTTATCAACGGCAAGCTGTTGGATTCCGCCATTATTGGCCTGATCTGTTATATCGTCTGCGCCATTTTGAACATGCCCTATGCGCTGCTTGTCAGCGTGATCGTGGGTGTCACCAATATCATACCCTTCTTCGGCCCCTTTATCGGCGCGGTGCCCAGTGCCATCATCATCCTGATGGTGAGTCCCATGAAGTGCCTGATCTTTGTCGTCTTCATCATTATCCTCCAGCAGGTGGACGGCAATATCATCGGCCCCAAGATTCTGGGCAGCTCCATCGGCATCAACGGCTTCTGGGTCATGTTTTCCATTATTCTGGGAGCAGGTCTGTTCGGCTTCTGGGGAATGCTTCTGGGAGTGCCGGTGTTCGTGGTTATTTACACCGGAATTAACAGCCTGATCGCCAGAAAGCTTAAAAGCGACGATCTGCCGGTAGATGTGGGAGATTACGATAATCTGGATCATATTGACCCCATAACCCGTCAGGCGGTCAGGAAGGTAAAGGACGAAGACACGGAGGAAACCCCGAAAAATAACCAAGAATAAAAGGATAACGGCGGCTGTCAAACAGACAGCCGCCGTATTTTATCTGTGTGCCAGGGTATCGTGGGCTTCTTTGAGAGACTTGCACAGCGCGTCGATATCCTCCTCCGTCGTGAAGCGGGAGAGCCCGATCCGAATTGCCCCGTCAATGACATTTGCGCGAAGCCCCATGGCCTCCAGCACGTGGCTCCTGCCGCCCTTCTTGCAGGCGGAGCTTTTGGAGACGTAGACACCCTGCGCCTCCATGTAATTCATCAGCACCTCGCTGCGCCAGCCGGGGAGGGATATGCTGAGAATGTGGGGCGCACCGCCGCCTATGAGCGTCAGCTCCGGTATGTCCCGGGAAAGCTGTTTAACGGCCCGGTCTCTCAGAGCCTGCATTCTTGCGATGTTCTCCGCCATGCCCGCCTTCGCAATCTCACAGGCCGCGCCGAAGGCCGCAATCTGGGGCATGGCCTCGGTTCCGGCACGCCTGCCGTTCTCCTGGCTGCCGCCTACGATAAAGGGCTTCAGCCGAAAGCCGCTCTTTATGTACAGTGCGCCTATGCCTTTCGGGGCGTGTATCTTGTGCCCGCTGACGCTGATCATGTCCGCGCCCAGAGTTTTGGCGGAGAAGGGTACTTTCAGGAAACCCTGCACCGCGTCCGTGTGCACAAGAAGGCTGGGATTTGCTTTTTTTACAGCCTTTGCAATGGAAGAAATATCGGTCACGGCGCCGGTTTCGTTGTTGACCATCATCAAAGAAACGAGTATAGTATCATCACGGAGTGCGGAGAGAACAGAATCAACAGAAATCCCGCCTTTTCCGTCGGGAGCCAGCCTTGTCACCGCAAAGCCCCGGCTCTCCAGTTCATCCAGAGATCGGCGCACCGCATCGTGCTCCACGGCGGAGCTGATGATGTGCTTTCCTTTGCGCTTCATGGCCTCCGCGCCGTTTATGATGGCCCAGTTGTCGCTCTCCGAGCCGCAGGAGGTAAAAATCAGTTCTTCCGGCGTGCAGCCCAGAGCGGCGGCGACCTGCTTTCGGGCCGTGCCCAGGAGCCGGTTCGCCTCTCTGCCTTTGGTGTGGGTGGAGCTGGGGTTGCCGTAATTTTCCGTCATGGCGGCAAGAGCCGCCTGTGCCGCCTCATCGCAGACCTTTGTGGTGGCGGCATTGTCAAGATAGTGTTCCATTATTTTTAACTTCCGTTCCAATGAATTCAGGAGATTACCATGAAATATATTATATCCACTCTCGGCTGCAAGGTCAACCAGTATGAAACCCAGGCAATGGAAACTCTTTTGCGCAGTCACGGTCATGAACCGGTAGCGGAAGGGGAGAACGCAGATGCCGTTATTGTCAATACCTGCGCTGTCACCGCCGAGAGCGGGCGCAAATCCCGCCAGACCATCCGCCGCCTGAGAGATGAAAATCCCGGTGCGGTCATTGCCGTCTGCGGCTGCTATTCCCAGCTTGACCCGGACGAGGCGCTGAAGCTGGGGGCAAAGGTCGTTTTCGGCGCCGCCGACAGAGCGAAGCTGGTGGAGGCGGTGGAAAAGGCCGTGGAGGAAGGCAGTGTCTTCCGGGATATTGACGCGCCTTTTGAGCGCCGTGTATTTGAAAAGCTGCCTGCCGGAGCTGTCAGCGGGCGGACCCGTGCCATGCTGAAGATACAGGACGGCTGCGTGAACTTTTGCAGCTACTGCATCATACCCTATACACGGGGGAGACTTCGCAGTCTGCCCATTGCGGACGCGGCAGAGGAGACGGCCCGCATCAATTCCGAGGGCTATAAGGAAATTGTCCTGACCGGCATAGAGGTGGCCTCCTATGGGCGGGACCTGCCGGAAAAGCCCGGCCTTGCGGATGTAATCTGCGCCGTGGCGGAGAGTGCCCCGGATATGCGCATCCGTCTTGGCTCTCTGGAACCAACGGTGATAACGGAGGACTTCTGTCGCCGCCTTGCTCAGACAGGGAAGCTGTGCCGCCACTTCCACCTGTCCCTCCAGTCCGGCTGCGACAGAACGCTGAAAAACATGAACCGCAAATATGATACCGTCCGGTTTTATCAGGCGGTGGAGCTGCTGAGAACGTATTTCCCGGGCTGCGCGTTGACGGCGGATCTGATCACCGGCTTCCCCGGCGAGACCGAGCAGGATCAGCAGGAGACGCTTTCGTTCATTGAAAAGTGCGGCTTTGCGGATATGCACATCTTCCCTTACTCCCGCAGACCCGGCACCCCGGCGGATAAACTGCCGGACCAATGGGACAATGCCACCAAATCCCGCCGCGCCCATGAGGCGCAGGCCGTGGCGGACAGGATGCGCCGGAACTTTCTGGAGCAGAGCCTGGGTCAGACCCTGCCGGTATTGTTTGAGACCGAGGAGGACGGCTTCTGCACCGGCCATAGCGACACCTATGTTCTCGTAAAAACCAGGGGAACCGGGATGCGCGGAACTGTGAGAAATGTCAGGATATGTGCCGTAGAGGACAACAGGCTTGTAGGTCTTGCCCTTTGACGGGAAAAGGCCGGAAGTGTTATAATTTTGACGCGCGGCAGGCTGCCGCAAAGATAGTATTGAAGGAGATGATCCTGTGTCAAGGGAAAAGGTATTTAATTTCTCCGCAGGCCCGTCCGTGATGCCGGTGAGCGTACTGGAAAAAGCCCGCGATGAGCTTCTGGACTACCGCTCATGCGGCATGTCCGTCATGGAGATGAGCCACCGAAGTTCCCTGTTTCAGGACATCTTTGACTGTACCAAGGCAAAGCTGAAAGCTGCCCTAAAGGTGCCCGACAGCCATGGTATCCTCTTTCTGCAGGGGGGAGCCACCCTGCAGTTTGCCGCCATCCCCATGAACTTGATGGAGGGAGGCAGCGCCGACTACGCCATCACCGGCAACTTCTCCGGCAAGGCGGCAAAGGAGGCGGAAAAATACGGGCAGGTGAATATCGCCTGTGACAGCTCCGCTTCCGGGCACGACCATATTCCCACCCAGTCCGAACTGAAATTGAGCGGGGACGCGAAATATTTTTATTATTGCGCCAACAACACCGTTTACGGTACCGAATGGCAGTATGTGCCTCAGACAAAGGCGCCTTTGGTGTGCGACATGTCCTCCGATATCCTCTCAAGGCCGGTGGACGTGGCAAAGTACGGACTCATCTACGCCGGGGCACAGAAGAACATGGCCCCTGCGGGGCTGACGGTGGTCATTCTGGACAAGAGTCTTGCCGGACGGGAGCTGCCCATAACCCCCTCGGTGATGAGCTATCAGACCCTGATCGGTGCAAATTCCATGCTGAACACCCCGCCCTGTTGGTGCATTTATATGCTGGGGCTGGTACTGGACTGGCTGGAGACGCAGGGCGGCGTCGTCGGAATGGAGCAGATCAAGCGGGAGCGGGCCGCAAGGGTGTATGAATATCTGGACGGCAGCAGCCTTTTCAAGGCCCATGCCAGAGCCGATTCCCGCAGCGACATGAACGTGACCTTCCGCACGGGAGATGCGGAGCTGGATGCGGCGTTTGTAAAGGGCGCTGCCGCAAGAGGACTTCTGAACCTGAAGGGCCACAAGGTGGCCGGCGGCATGAGGGCCTCTCTGTATAACGCCATGCCCATGGAGGGCGTGACGGCGCTGATAGAATATATGAAGGAGTTTGAGACTAAGCACCATGTTTAATATAAAGACAATGAACAAGATTTCCCCTGTGGGTATAGAGGTACTGGAGAAAAAAGGCTGCAATGTAGGCGAAGAAGTCTCCGCCCCGGATGCCATGCTCATCCGCAGCGCCGATCTGCACGGTCAGGAATTCAACCCCGAGCTTCTGGCCATTGCCAGAGCAGGTGCGGGCTATAACAACATCCCCGTCGAGGACTGCGCCGAAAAGGGTATTGTGGTCTTTAACAGCCCCGGCGCCAACGCAGAGGCTGTGAAGGAGCTGGAGCTGTGCTCCCTGGTGATGGCCTCCCGGGATGTGCTGGGCAGCATTGACTGGGTAAAGAGCATCGCCGATAGGGGGGAGGAGATCCCCACACTGGTGGAAAAGGGCAAAAACAGCTTTGCCGGGCCTGAGCTCCTGGGCAAGAGCCTTGGCGTTATCGGTCTGGGCGCCGTGGGCGCTCTGGTGGCCAATATCGCCCTTGAGCTTGGCATGGTGGTGTACGGCTATGACCCCTTTATGTCCGTTGGTGCCGCCTGGCGTCTCTCCCGTGAGGTCATCCGGGCCGAGACCGTGGATGAAATCTATCAGAACGCTGACTATATCAGCATCAACGTGCCCCATACCGATACCACCCACCATATGTTCAACGATGAGGCCTTTGCCAAGATGAGAAAGGGCGTTCGCATCATCAACGAATCCCGCGCCGAGGTAGTGGACGACGAGGCCATGACCAGAGCCCTGCAGTCCGGCAGGGTGGCAAGATATGTCACCGACTTTCCCAACGAGACCATACTCAAGGCTCCCAATGTGACAGCCATGCCCCATCTGGGCGCCTGCACACCGGAGAGTGAGGACCGCTGCGCTGTTATGGCGGCAAACCAGCTCTATGACTATCTGGCAAACGGAAACATCAAAAACTCCGTAAACCTGCCCTCTGTGTCTCTCAGCCGCATGGGCGTCTGCAGACTCTGCGTCCTGCACCACAATGTGCCCAGAATGATCACCCGAATTCTGGACTTCATCAGCCAGAGAAACATCAACGTTGAACACATGATCAACAAGCCCCGGGGCGAGTACGCTTACACCATCGTGGATCTGGGCGAGGTGATCGGCGAGGACGTGGCCGACAGCATCCGCGCCATGAGCGATGTGCTGAGAGTGAGGGTAATCGTATGAAGCGTATCGGCATGATCGTGGCCGTGGAGATGGACGCGGTGCTGGAGCGCTACGGTACGCCCAGCGAAAAGGTGCTGGATTCCGGCTTCGAGATTTTCACCTACACCGGCGAGGAATATACCATTTACGCGGTAAATTCCGGGGCGGGGGAGATCGCTGCCGCCGCAGCCACACAGCTTCTTATCAGCGTGTATCACGCGGAACTGATCGTAAATTTCGGCGTGGTGGGCGGACTTACGGAAGACATGGCAAAGGCCCGCACCTGCGTGGTGGAAAGTGTTGTTCACTACGATTTCGACACCTCCGAGGCGGGATGGGCGGAGACCGGGCGCTATCTGGACTACCCCAGCATCTACATACCCGCCACGGCCGAGCTGGTGGACAAGGCCGTGGGTATCCATCCCCAGCTGAAGAGAGTCATATGCGCCTCGGCGGACAAGTTTGTGGGTGATCCGGAGAAAAAGCGCCGGCTCCATGAGCTTTATAAGGCCGATATCTGCGAGATGGAGGCGGCAGGCGTGGTCCTGACCTGCAACCGCAGTAAGGTGCCCTGCCTGCTCATCAAGACCGTGTCCGACGGCATTGAGGGCGGCGCGGAAGAATTCAATGCAGAGCTTCAGCACAGCGCCGCTCTGTGCCTTCAGGTGGCAGACAGAATGATAAGAGAACTTTGACATCATGGAAGATCCCGCAAGAGGCTGAAGCCCTGCCTGCGGGATCTTCTGTTTTTGCGCCGCTTGATAGGCAGGCAAAAGAATGATATGATAAATAATACTGATATCTGATAGAAAGGTCGATAAAGATTTGCAAGCAGAATTCGCGCCAGACGAGGCGAAGACCGCAGAGCATAATGGAATATATGGTCAAGGGCTTCAACGAAGTATGGCGTGAATCCTGCCGGAAAGATTCCGAGATTTCTATTAGATATCAGTATAAAATCCGCAGAGGAGAATTTACATGACAGAGAAGCTATATTATACAGACAGCCATATACATAAATTTACCGCAAAAGTACTGATCTGCCGGGAAGAGAAAAAAGGCTTTGCCGTGACGCTGGACAGAACCGCCTTCTTCCCGGAGGGGGGCGGACAGCTGGCCGATACCGGCAGCATCGGCCCCGCCAAAGTCACAGACGTGCAGGAGCGGGATGGAGAGATATTGCATTATGTAAACCAACCGTTGGAGCCGGCTATGGAATATGCCTGCGCCCTTGACTGGGAGCAGCGCCTGCGCCGCATGCAGAACCATTCCGGGGAGCATGTAGTGTCAGGGCTTACGCATAGACTGTACGGATATGACAACGTGGGCTTCCATATGGGTGAGGAGTGTATGACCCTTGATTTCAGCGGCGAGCTGACCTGGGAGCAGCTTACTGAGATAGAAACTCTTGCCAACCAGGCGGTCAGGGATCATATTGCCATAGAGACAAGTTTTCCTTCGATGGAGGCTCTTGCGACGCTGGAGTACCGCAGCAAGCTGGAGCTCACCCACGATGTGCGTATCGTGGAGATACCGGGGATCGACCGCTGCGCCTGCTGCGCGCCTCATGTAAAGAGCACCGGGGAGATCGGCGTTATTAAGGTGCTGAACGCGGAACGGCATCGGGGCGGCGTGAGAGTCAGTTTGATCTGCGGCATGGATGCGCTGGAGGATTACCGCCGCAAGCAGGAAAATGTCACCGCCATATCCGAGATGCTCAGCGTGAAGCGGGATATGACCGCTACCGCCGTGGAGCGCCTTCTGGGCGAACAGGCCCGGTTCAAGGAGCGGATTGCGGAGCTGAGCATGGAGCTGGCAAGGCTGAAGGCTGCCGGCTTCCCCTATACCGAGGGGAACATCTGCGTCTTTGACAATGTGCTGGACGAAGTGGCGCTGAGAGAGCTTGTGAATATGCTGGCCGAAAAATGTACCGGAGCCGCCGCGGCCTTCTCGGGCAGCGATGAGACCGGCTATATGTACATCATCGGCAGCAGAAATGTGGATCTTCGGGCAAAGAGCCGGGAGATCAATTCCGCCATCTGCGGCAAGGGCGGCGGCACGCCCGAGATGATACGCGGCAGAGCCATGAATACAGCCGAAAATATACGAAAAGTGATGAAAAACGGCATTGTATAGACAAAAGCAAATAAATTGTATAATAAATAATTAACAATTTTTTTTGAAAATGGAAACATTTGGATAATCCATAATTGACAAAGGCCCGCCTGTTTTGATAAAATATTTTTGTAAAAGTGGTACAAAAATCGATACCGCGTAATGGGAACAAATCAATACTTGGGGGGTTATCTGTTGAAAGATCTCAAACACCTGATTTACTTTGAGGATCTGCTTCAGGAAGCCAATAACGCTCTTGTCCAACAGGCAAAGGCCGAGGGAAAATACGCTATTGGCTATACATGTTATTTTATGCCTGAAGTACTTCTCGATCTGCCCGGCTGCTTCTCGGTAAGACTGAGAGCGCCGCGCTGCACATCTCCGGACATAGCAACTTATTATATGTCTTCCCGCGTTTGCCATTATGGACGCAGCCTGTTTGAACGTGCGCTTGAGGGCGGCTTCAACTTCTTGGATGCCCAGATGGCAACTGAGACCTGCACCGTCACCTGCCGGTTTCAGGAGCACCTGCAGAGGATGGATATCATCAAGAACGACAACTTCTTCTGCGAATTTATCGATGTGCCCTTTAAGAGAACGGAGAACAACTACGAGCATTACAGAGAGCAGCTCCGTTACCATGTTCTGGGCAAGCTGAACGAGAAGTTCGGCATCGACGTGTCTGACAAGGCTCTGATGAAGGCCATTGAGCAGCACAATGAGGTGTGCCGCCTGATCAACGAGATCGGCGACTACCGCAAGCTGGATAACCCCACAATAACCGGATATGAATTCCAGGTGTTCCAGCTCGCCACACTGGTGTGCCCCAAGTACCTGATTATTGATAAGCTGAGAGAGACTGCCGAGGAACTCAAAACCCGCGAGCCCGATGCAAAGCCCAACTTCCGCTGCAAGGTGGTGCTTGCAGGCTCTGAGAATGACGACCCGGAATTCACCAAGCTCATCGAGAGTTGCGGCGCTCTGGTAGTCTGCGACCGCCACTGCTACGGCGCGGTGGAGAGCCGCCAGCCCATCGTAGTGAAAGAAGGACAGGAGCCTCTGGACGCCATCGCCCGTCACTACTTGGACACCAGCAACTGCCCCCGCTTTATGCCGCAGGACGAGATGAGAGAGAGAAAACGCCGTCTGGCAGAGCTGGTGAAGGAATACAAGGCCGACGGACTGATCGTTGCTTCCAACAAGTTCTGCGAGTACTGGAGCTACGAGAGAGTTATCGACACCGTGATTATGAAGCGCGACTTCGGCATCCCCGTCTGCTCTATCGAAAAAGAATACATCAATTCCGCCTCCGGTCAGCTTCGCACGCGGTTCCAGGCCTTCGTTGAGAGTGTTGAGATCAAGAAGATCCAGGAGGGCAAGTAATATGGCTAAGAAGAGTAAAGCTGAGATCAAGAAAATGGCAAAGGATTTCTGGTATGGCAAGCCCCACGGCGAGCGCCGCTTGGGCGACCTGTATCAGGATAAAACCGGCCTTTATAAGCACAGAGAGTGGCGCGGTGTCAAGGACACCATGTACTACTTCTATAACGTCTGGCTCTATAACTACATCCACATGGTCATCGACCTTCAGAAATTCGGCGGCGTTGTGAACTTCGCCAAGGGCGTCTGGAGATACCGCTGGGTCGGTCAGACCTATCTGCCCGTTCTCCACTGGTTCGACCGCGGCATGGAAGGTCTGCGCGG
Source organism: uncultured Oscillospiraceae bacterium (assembly GCA_964515275.1). Lineage (GTDB taxonomy): Bacteria > Bacillota > Clostridia > Oscillospirales > Oscillospiraceae > Limivicinus. The sequence continues at coordinate 1,680 of CAZESU010000047.1, read as the reverse complement.
CGAGGCTCTGAGAGCTTCTCCCTGGCACTACCGCGGCATGGTCTGCGAGACCATCCGCCAGTTCCAGCGCATGTTTGCCGCGGATACCAAGCTCCACGGCGGAAAGCAGAATGACCTGTGGCACCACACCATGGCTCATAACGAGACCGTATGGGGCGGCATTTTCTACCCCTGGTCCGACAAGTTTGATAACGTGGCCATGGAGATGATTCCCTACTTCGTCACCTGCCACGTGAACAGCCACACTGTCCACAATTATATCGATGCGGTGCAGTCCATCGGCCTGCCCGGTGACCCCTGCCCCATGTGCCAGGCGGAGTCCGGGCTGTTCGTGCTGGACGATATGCCCGATTATGCTCCCTTTACCATCACCTCCAACGAGGCATGCGACGCCTCCGTCGCCACCTCCGTTCTGCAGGACTGGTTTTTGGATAAGCCCCTTTTCGCCATGCCTCAGCCCATGCAGTTCGACGATCCTCTGGTTCTGAAGCACTGCGCAAGAGAGATCGAAGAGTGCTGGAAGTTCATCGAGGAGCAGACCGGCGTACCTTTCAACTGGGATCAGCTGGTCTACAAGCTGGAGCGCCAGAACGAGCTGCAGGAGTTCGAGAGAGAAAAATGGGAAGTGGCCGCAAAGACCGATTACTATCCCATCAACGGCGTGGCTCAGGCTCTCTATCGTATCTACTACACCCAGGACGGCGACCGCCAGATCTGGCACGACTGCGACAAGAAGGTGCGCAAGGTTCTGGAGAGGTGCGTCAGCAAGAAGATAAACACCTTCCCCAACACCCGCCACAGAGTCATTGCATGGTCCTGCGCCCCGCTGTACTACTCCCACTGGTGTACCTGGGCCTATAACTGCTGGGGTCTGAATGTAATTATCAACATGGACTCTCTCATGTTTGACATGACCATCCGTACCGACAGCTATGAAAACTGTCTGGAAGACATGGCACGCTACCATATGTGGGCACCCATGCGCCGTATGGCCGTCGGCGGCATGCACCACATCTTTGAGCTGTGGGAGAACATGCAGAAGTTCAACTGCGATTTTGTCATGATGTATGACCAGCTCCAGTGCAAGGGCATGCAGGGTGTACACGGTCTGTTCGAGGATGAATTCCGCGCAAGGAACATCAACGCCATCTGGATGCCGCACGCTCTGCCCGACAGCCGCACGGTCTCCCGTATGGAGATACGCCGCATCATAAACGACTACATGACCACGGTCATGCACGAAGAGCCTCTGGATCCGTCTCTGCTTGACTTTGACGACTCCATGGGCTGGTAACAGGAGGGACATTTATGAAATGCAAATGCAAGATAGGCAAGTTTCTGCTTAAGCTGCTGGGCATCGCTCTGGTGGCAAATGTAGCGCTGTTCGTGGTGTTCTTCTTCGATCTGGACGGCAAGCTGCTTTTCAATGTGGTGGAGCCCTTCCTCAAGAAGCACTATGACAATATGGAGCGTAAGGACACTCTTCAGATGCCTTACGACATAGACAAGTACCCCAAGTACGAATACTGATATCTGGATATGAAAAAACAGGCATGGGAAACCATGCCTGTTTTTTTGCGGGTACCTGATACTGATTCTTGATTAATACTGATATCTGATAGAAATGGCTCTCTGTCAATAGTTGGGGTAGAGCAAAAGGAAAAGAGCAAAGAAGAAGGA
>CAZESU010000046.1:0-15208 GCA_964515275.1 uncultured Oscillospiraceae bacterium | reverse complement strand
CATAAACACTGGATTTTTCGGCTCTTTACCTGTCGATGGACTTCATTGTCGGGAACAGGATAACGTCGCGGATGGAGTTGCAGCCGGTGAGCAACATGACGCAGCGGTCTATACCGATGCCCAGACCTCCGGTGGGAGGCATGCCGTACTCCAGGGCGTTTATAAAGTCCTCGTCCATCATGCCGGCCTCGTCGTCACCTTTAGCGCGAAGCTCGACTTGCTTCTGGAAGCGCTGCTTCTGGTCGATGGGGTCGTTCAATTCAGAGAAAGCATTGCCCATTTCGCTGGCACAGATGAAAAGCTCGAAGCGCTCGGTGAGCCTGGGATAAGCGGGGCTGCGCTTTGCAAGAGGAGACACATCCACCGGATGCATGGTGATAAAGGTGGGCTGGATCAGCTTCTCCTCCACCTTCTGATCGAAGCACTCGTACAGAGCATGACCCCAGGTGGGCTCCACCTTGGCCATGTCAACGCCTACAGCCTTTGCTGCGGCAACGGCTTCCTCATCGCTTTCAATGGCCATAAAGTCCACGCCAAGGTGCTCCTTGACGGCTTCCGCCATGGTCATGCGCTTAAAGCCGGGGGCCAGGCTGACCTCATGTCCCTGCCACTGCACATCGTAGGTACCCAGGATTTCCCTGGCCGCTCCGGAGAGCAGATCTTCAAACAGGTCCATCATATCGTTAAAGTCGGCATAGGACTCGTACAGCTCCACAGTGGTAAATTCCGGATTGTGCTTGGTGTCCATGCCTTCGTTTCTGAACTGCCGACCGATCTCGTACACACGCTCGATACCGCCCACAATCAGGCGCTTCAAATTCAGCTCTGTGGCGATACGCAGATACATGTCCATATCCAGCGTATTGTGATGTGTGATGAAGGGTCTTGCGGTGGCGCCGCCGGAGATGGTGTTCAGAACAGGCGTCTCCACCTCCATATAGCCCCTGTTATCAAGGAAATGGCGCACATAGCTTACAAACCTGGAACGGATGACAAAGTTACGGCGGCTGTCATCATTTACGATCAGGTCAACATAGCGCTGACGGTACTTAAGCTCGGTATTGGTCATGCCGTGGAACTTTTCCGGCAGAGGGCGCAGAGACTTGGACAGAAGAGTCACTTTCTCCACATGGACAGAGATTTCCTCGGTCTTGGTCTTGAACACATAGCCGGTTACACCGATAATATCGCCGATATCGTACTTGCGAAAGTCAGCAAACTCCTGCTCGCTGACAGCGTCCGCACGGGTATAAAGCTGGATCTGGCCCTTATCGTCCTTGATGTGGCAGAATATAGCCTTGCCCATACCGCGTTTGGACATGATACGTCCCGCAACAGAGACGGTTTTATTCTCAAATGCCTCATAGTCGCCCTTAATTTCAGCGGACCATGCGGTTCTGGCAAACTTTGTCTGGTGGAAGGGATCTCTCCCCTCCTGCTGCAGATTGCTGAGCTTATCACGGCGGACCTGCAGAATTTCGGACAGATCCTGTACCTCGGCAGGCTGTCTGTTGTTTATCTCGCTCATATTCTACCTCGTATATATTGTGATTACTTATTCTCTACGGAAATAATCTCGAACTTCAGGTCGCCTGCCGGGGCGTTGATCAAAACGGTCTCCCCTGCTCTGTGGCCCTTAAGACCGCGGCCAACGGGAGAGTCGTCAGAGATGCGGCCTTCTCTGGGGTTAGCCTCCTGAGAGCCCACGATCTCATAGGTATCCTCAAAATCGTCCTCCAGGTCACGCACCTTTACAATACTGCCAAGGGTGACCGTATCTTTGGGGGCATCGGCTTCCATGTTGTCAACGATTTCTGCGTTCTCGATGAGAACCTTCAGTTCGGCTATTTTGGAGTAGAGCTTGCCCTGCTCGGTTTTCGCCTCGTCATACTCGCTGTTCTCAGACAGGTCGCCAAAACTTCTGGCCTCCTTAATCAGCTCCGAGACCTCTTTCTCTCTTACGGTCTCCAGATAGTACAGTTCGTCCTTGATCGCATCAAGGCGCTCCTGGCTCATTTTGAATCTGCTTGAATTAGACATAAAGCAGTCTCCTTTTTTGCGTATATTTGAAAAATGATGTCTTCCTGAATTTCTCAGTGTCCGTTATTATAGAGATTTATTTTGCCGGTGTCAACTTAAAAAGTCGTCTGGCTGAGAAGTTTCAGCGCCGCCATGAGCTGCTCGTCATTGGAGGTGCTGGCAGTTCCCGCCGCGCCGCCGGTGGTGCCTTCGGTAGTACCGGTGGCGGAAGCGTCACTGTTATAGACAATGCTGTCGGGCACAACGCCGTTCAAGGAGATATCCACCCGGTTCGGTGTCAGATAGCTGTGTGTTGACAGACGGATGGCACTGCCGTCGCTTACCTCAATGATCTGCTGGGTACGGGTTTTTCCGGTAGTAGGTTCGCCCATGATGATAGCCCAGCTATACTCCTGAAGCACAGCAGCAAATATCTCTGCTTCGCCATATGTCTCAGCATTTACAAGTACGCACATGGGCATATCAAGGCATATACTGTCAGATTCGGCCACCTCTTCCTTTCCGCTCTTGTCAACAGAGACGAACAAATCGCCGCTGGGCAAAAGATAATCCAGAATCTCCTGGAGCTCGCTTATCAGACCGCCGGGATTGCCGCGCAGATCAAAAACAAAAGCGGTGGCATTCTGGGAGAGCAGATCCTCGATTGCTGCAATCGTGGCCTCTCCGCTGCCGGCCTCCAAATTCTCGATCTTCACATATCCTGCCTCTGTCTTTTCTTTTCGGTAGGAGACAGGATTAACATAGGTAGAAGTGCAATCGACCGCATAAGTGTCTCCATTGCTGACGCCGATGGTGAACTTGATGTTCTGCTTGGAGCGGATAAGGGTTCTTACGCTGTCCGTATCCAGATCACTGACATCTTCACCGTCAACTGAGACGATGATCATGCCTGCGCTAAGGCCTGCAATATATGCGGGACTTCCGGAATTTATGGAGGTTATCTGAAAACCGCCGTGATCCGCGTCTTTGATTATGGACATACCGATGCTGGAATATTCATTGGCGGAGGAGAGCTGATAGGTCTTGTACTCATCTGGGGACATGAAACTACTCCACTTATCGCCAAGACCGGATATCATAGCCGCTGCAGCGGAATAGCCCATACTTTCCCGGCTGACCGCGTCGATATAATTTTCCTCCACGATGTCCTTGATCTCAATATATCGCATGGCCTCCTCATAGTCCGCCTTGCCACCCACGTTTTTAATGATCGTGGAGGATGTGATGGCTACCGCGCCGCCGGTAAATACGATCAGCGCAAGAAGCACAAATTTCAGGGGGACACCCACATTGAATATTCTTGCCAAGCCCCTGCCGATGGCAGCGAGCAACCTACCGAAAATACCTTTCATATTATTCCCTCACCAGTGGATTTTTGTTTTTAATCGTTTCAGCCGGACAGCCAAAATAAGGCTGTCCGGCTTGTCAATATACCCTGACGGTTTTACCCCATCGGATATATTGAATTGTTATTTTGTCATTCTCCCGCGTCCGGTGCGTAGGTAAGGCCAGTGAACCAGTTCTCCGGATCCAGATAGACTCCATTTTGTCGAATCTCAAAGTGAAGGTGAGGGCCGGTGGAAACGCCGGTGCTGCCCACATAACCGACGGTATCGCCCTGACTAACCGTCTGTCCAACAGAAACTGCAATACTGGACATATGCCCATATAGTGTAATGTAGCTATTGCCGTGGTCGATCATAACACAGTTGCCGTAGCCGCCATTAACGCCAGCCAAAATGACCGTGCCGCCATCCGCAGCAATGATCGAAGCGCCGTAAGAGGCGCCGATATCAAGTCCAGAATGGTACTTCCACACCCCGGTCACCGGATGCCAGCGATATCCGACACGGCTGGTTATATAGGTGCAGGAAGGGCAGGGCCATATAAAGGAGCCGGTTCCGGTCACGCTGCCGTTTCCTGTGCTGCCTCCACCGTTAGCGGCTGCCTCCTGCCTTTTCTGTTCCTCCAACTCCGCTACCAACTGATCTATTTCCTCTTGTGCGGCGTCCTGAGCGGCCTGCAGGGCGGCAAGTTCTTCGGAATTGCCCTCGATATCCTCCAGAAGCTGGGCTATAAGATCGGTAGCCTCGTCAATCTGTTTTTGAAGCTCCACCTGCTCTGCCTTGAGCGTCTCCTGCTTTGCTTCCAGCTCTGCCTTATAAGCCTCATACTCCGCCTTTACCTCTTCGGTATGTTCACGGGCAGCTATGTAAGCATCCTCAAGCTGCCGATCGCTTTCCATGATCTCACCGATATCGTCCATAGCGGTAAGGAATTCACCAAGGTCAGTAGCCTTCAGAATCAGTGCCAGAAAGCCATAATTTCCGTTTTCCTCCATGGCGCGGACGCGGCTGCGGTAGCGCTCAAGCTGCTGATCCTCCAGAGCCTTGGCCTCCACGACCTCCTGAGCCTTTTCTTCGATCATCTGGTCATAAAGAGCAATCTCCTGCTCATTCAGTCCCATCTGCTCAATGGTATAGGCATTGCGCTCGTCCATGGCAAGCTTCCGCTCCAGAACGCTTGCATGCTGGGCCTCCAGATCGTCTACGATGGCCTGCTGTGCGGCCTTCTGCTCGGCAATCTCGTCTCGCTGCTTCTTCAGCGCGTCGATTTCGCTCTGAGTCACGGCTTCCGCCTTTATGGGCATGGCACCCAGCACAACGCTGAATATCATCATAAAAGACAGAAGTGCTGCAATAAAGGATTTTTTCTTTTTATTCATAACTTTTCCTCCGGGTCGACAGTTCAGCAGTCATAGAAAGTCATGCCGGTGAAATAGTTTTCCGGGTCGGTACGGCTGCCGTTCACCCATACCTCAAGGTGACAATGGGTGCCGGTAGACCAGCCGGTACTGCCAAGGTATCCGATGGTCTGTCCCTGAGAGACTCTGGTTCCTACGCTGACAGCCATAGCCGACATGTGGGCATACAGGGTCTGCATGCCGTTGCCGTGGTCTATCATTACATAGTAACCGTAAGAGTCACTCGATTGGGCCGTCACCACAACGCCCGCATCACAGGCAATAATGATGTCGCCATCATGACCATAGCCATCGATATCCATGCCGTTATGGTTCGTATAAACGCCGGTTATGGGATGAGTACGGGGGCCGAAACGGCTTGTAACGGTATGGCTGCAGGGGACGGGCCAAATCAGGCTTCCTGTGCCGGTAACACCTGCGGAGCCGGCACTTATAAGTCCGCTTTCGGAGCCGTTGCTTGTATTTCCGCTTCCGGAACCGGTATCGGTGCTGCCGGTATTACTGCTGCTGTTGCTTTGATTCTGCTTGATTTCTTCATTCTGTCGGTTCAGCTCCGCTACGAGCTGACTAAGCTGTGCCGAAACTGCAGCTCTCGCCGCCTCGGCGATGGCATATTCCTTCTCGGCCTTTTCAATATCCTCTGCCAGATCTGCCAGAAGCTGATTTGCTTCGGCTATGAGATCTTCAAGCTCAGCTTTTTCCGTTTCAAGCTCTGCCTGTTTCTCTTCAAGTTCAGCCCTGGTCTGTTCATATTCCGCCTGAATTCTTTCATGTTCCTCACGGGCAGCTATGTACTGATCCTCAAGCTGACGGTCGCTTTCCATGATTTCACCGATGTCGTCAAGTCCGGTAAGAAGCTCGGCAAAGCTGGAGGCATTGAACAGAAGGGCAAGAATATTATAGCCTCCGTTTTCCTCCATAGCGCGGACACGGGTACGATAACGGGCAAGCTGCTCTTCTTCCCTGGCCTTAGCTTCCTCCACCTCTTCCATCTTGGCGGCTATCATTTCCGTGTACATATCTATCTGTTCTTTTACAAGCTCGATCTGCTCACTGGCATACTCATTGCGTTCATCAAGGGCAGCCTTCTGCTCCAGAACGCTGGCCTCCTGTTCTTTGAGCTGGTTGATCTTTTCCTGACTTGCCTCGCGCTGGGCAACAATTTCATCCTTCTTGCGCTGGACTTCATCTATGTCCGCCTGGGTGACAGCATACGCGGAGGTGGGGATCACGCTGACGATAAGCGTCATCAGCATCAGCACCGCCATCAAAATCGCTATAACAGATATGATCTTCTTGTTGTTCATAGAATTTTCCTTGTTTAGGTTTATACCTTCAGGTAGTTCCTTATTGCGTTAAGTGCTCCAAAGATACCTACCAGCACACTTGTGGCCATATAGGCGATGAACATTTTCATGGAAACGCTGGTGAAAGGCACAACGGTGATAAAGCTGCCGGCAAGAGCGCTCATAAGTTTGCCGGTAATGAGGGTGTATATGCCCCACTCGGCAAGAAAGGCGAGCCCACCGCCCAGGACACCAAGCACAAGGCCCTCAACCACGAAGGGCAGACGGATAAATCCGTTATTTGCGCCCACCATCTTCATAATGGCAATCTCCTCGCGGCGGCCAAAAGTGGCAAGCTTAATGGTGTTGGTCATAATAAATACGGAAACGAACACCAGCATTACGATAAGTATCAGGGAAATAACGCTTACTATGTTGCGTATGGTGACAAATATCTTGGCATAATCCAGATGGGCATTGACATCCGCAATACCGGATACGCCCTCGATTGCAGTCTTTGTCTGCGCCATCAGGGCAATATCTGTAAGATGGATGACATAGCGGTGACGGAACACCGTCTCGTCAATGCCTTCCATCAGACTCTCAGAGTAATTATCCATGAAGTTTTCCATGGCTTCGCTTCTGGTGACAAACTGTACATCGCTGATATTGTCGATGGAGGAAAGCTGGCTTTCAAGAGCAGCGGCATCCTCCTCGGAATAGTTCTCATCCACAAAGGCTACAAGTTCGTTTTGATTTTCAAGGTCTTTTATGATTGCGTCGATATTTACCGACAGCAGTGACACGCTGCCTATGATGATAAGGCAGGCCATAATGATAGTCACTGTGGCGAAGGACATGAATCCGTGCGTTGAAATGCTGCGGAAGCCCTCGCGAATCAGATATCCGCTTCTACTCAATCTCATAGCTGTAGTACCCATCCATTCCGTCACTGATCACATGGCCGTTATCAATGGTGATAACGCGCTTGGAAAATGCATTGACCAGTTCCTTCTCGTGAGTGACAACCAGAATCGTGGTTCCCATCTCGTTAATTTTCTCAAACAGGAGCATCAGTTCCAGGCTGCGAACAGGGTCAAGGTTGCCGGTGGGCTCGTCCGCCACGATCATACGGGGGTTGTTCACCAACGCTCTTGCGATGGCCACACGCTGCTGTTCACCGCCGGAGAGCTCATTGGGCATGCGCTTTTCACGGCCTTCCAGTCCCACAAGCTCCAGCACATAGGGCACGCGCTTTCTGATCTCCCTGTTAGATGCGCCCACAACGCGCATTGCGAAAGCAACGTTGTCATAGACATTCATATTCTCGATCAGACGGTAATCCTGGAATATGACACCCAAAGTTCTTCTCAGTTTGGGCAGCTTGCGTCTCTTGATGCGGCGCATGTCAAAGTCGTTTACGATTATCTGCCCGTCGTTGGCGCGGATCTCGCCGGTGATGAGCTTCATTATGGTGGTCTTTCCAGATCCGGAAGGGCCCACAAGGAAAACGAATTCTCCTTCGTTGATGGTCAAACCCACACCGTCCAACGCAACCGTTCCGCTGCTTTGGTAGACCATCCTCACGTCGTTCATTTGAACCATAAGTAATTATCCTCCAAAATGGGATTTTTGCTGGGAAATCTATATTAAAAGGTATCTCAATACTTGGAATTGTTCAAAGAATCAAGATACTTCTTTACCATCATCGCAACCTTGAAAACAATTGCATGGTCAAATTCCCTCAGATCAAGGCCTGTTATCTTCTTAATTTTTTCGAGCCTGTACACCAGCGTATTGCGGTGAACATACAGCTTGCGGGACGTCTCGGATACGTTCAGGTTGTTTTCGAAAAACTTATTTATGGTCTCAAGCGTGTCCTCATCGAGAGTTTCAATGGGATTTTTCTTGAATACCTCGTTTAAAAACATTTCACACAAGGTGGTAGGCAACTGATAAATGATGCGGCCCAGTCCCAAACTCTCGTAATGGATGATGCTCTTTTCACTTTCAAATACTCGGCCAACATCGATGGCAACCTGTGCTTCCTTATAGCGGTCGGCGAGCTCACGCAGATGCCGGGCTATGGTGCTGATGCCGATGACGCACTTGATGCCAAGCTCTTCAAGCAGCAGCTTTTCAATGTTCAGTGCGGTCTTATGTATCTCTTCGGCGCAGTCTGTGGAAGGCAGAGCCTTAACTACAACAATATCGGACTCATTTATGTTGATGACAAAATCCTTCTGTTTGTCAGGGAAAAGGCGCTGGATAAGCTCCACTGCGGCCACATCGGGATTCTCCATCTGGCGAACGAGAAAGACAGTGCGCGGCTCATCCGTGACAAAATGCAGTTCCTTTGCCCGCACATATACATCACCGGGCAGGATATTGTCGGAAATGATGTTCTTTACGAAAGCAGCCTTATTGTGCTTCTCCTCATAATTGTTCTTTGCCTCGTTGAAAGCAACGGCAGCGACGGCGCAAATGGTCTTCGCCATAGGATCGGTGCCCTCCACGAAAGCGGTAAAGTCAAAACTTGAGCCATTGGAGGTAAGGGGCTTATACGTTCTGCTGCCGCTGGACACAGGATGCTCCGTGCCCTCAAACTCGTAAACATGGAAATCATCAAGTCTGGAGCCTATTATGGCAAGCTCACTGCTCGCCACAACATAGCCCTGATCGTCCACCACGCCGATGATCCTGTCGACGGCATCCTTCATTTGAATGATCACATTTTGGAAAATTCTACTGGACATTATCATTGCCTCCTGTGCGTTATGGCGAAAATACCATACTCCCGCATTTTCTCTTTACCCATGATAACTCATTTTTATGGTATTTTCAATAGAAATTCCAACGTTTTTTTGTGAACTTTTTTTGATTTGTGTCTTTTCCGCTCAAATTTTGGTAAAAATACGGCTCTTTTTTCGGCTATCTGCCCATAAACACTCTGCACAAATCATTTTCTGTCATTTCCCGGTATCCTCCGGGACCCAAAGAGGGATCCAGTTCCAGTTCTCCGACAGAAAGACGGCGCAGAAAAACGACAGCTTTTCCCCTAGATGCCAGCATACGCTTGACCTGATGATACTTCCCTTCCATGACCCTGACATGGCATTCACTGCCGCCCAGAAGCTCCAGCTCTGCCGGAAGGCACTTTGTCCCATCCGCAAGAACGATACCCTGCCGGAAGGCCTCACAGTCCGCTTCATCCGGCATTCCATCGACCTTTGCATAATACAGTTTTTCGACTTCAGATTTTGGCGAAATAACCCGATGGGCAAAATCTCCGTCGTTCGTCAGCAAAAGAAGGCCGCTGGTGTCCTTGTCAAGCCTTCCCACAGGGAAAAGACCCATGCGCCGCATTTCCGGCGTAACAAGGTCGAGAACTGTCTTTTGCTTTCCGTCCTCCGTGGCAGTGAGCACGCCTGCAGGTTTGTCCATCATATAATAGTGAAACCTTGCGTAGTTCAGTACGCTCCCGTCCAGTTCCACCTGTGATTTTTCCGGGTCCAGCTTCACATCGGGAGCCGTTGCAGCAGCACCGTCAAGCCATACTCTGCCAGCCTTTATCATCTGCCGAACCTCTTTTCTGGTGGCAAGGCCCTGATCGCATATGAACTTGTCCAGTCTTATAAGCGGCATACTCACCCTCCATGAGCACTATGTTTTGTTATTATAGCATACTCGGCTTCAAATTTGAATAGTTTATCTTGAGGTGAGAGGATTTGGTTGAAAAAAACAAAGTATTCACGCGAAAAAAGGCTCTTGCCATCGTGCTGCTCATCGCCGCTGCGCTGACACTTTTGATTGCTCTGAAATGGCTGAGCAGAGATACAGGTCTTGATGTTACGACGCTGGAAGGCCGGGAAATGTTTCTAAAAGAGCTGGGTTGGGAGATTGACACTACCAGCGAAGACTGCCGCAATGTGGTCATACCGGAGAGCATGGAAGGGATTCTGAAGGAATACAACCGCTTACAGCAGGAGCAGGGCTATGACCTTTCAAAGCACGCGGGAGAAAGCTGTAAGCAGTACAGCTACTTTGTGACAAACTACCCCAACTGCAGTCAGGCAGTAATCGTCACGCTGTATATACAGGGAAAGCAGATCATTGCCGGAGACATACACACCGCCGAAATTAATGGCTTTATGCACGGCCTGAAGCGGGAAAGTGCCGAATAAAAAGCATATAAAAATGTGCCCTGCCGAAAACGGCAGGGCACAGGTTTTCGTATCAATTTTTGGTAAGAAGGGTCTCGTCGCTGTCTATCTGGTAGCCTGCGACCTGAGCAAACTTATCTATCAGTTCCTGCTTGGTCAGATGCTTTTTGTCCTCTCCGCAGATATCCAGGATGATGCGTCCCTGATCCATCATGATAAGCCGGTTGCCATGCTTGATGGCATCGGTCATATTATGGGTTATCATCACGGCGGTAAGGCCGTTTTCAGCCACAATCTTGTCAGAGAGCTCCAGCACCTTTGCGGCCGTTGCAGGGTCCAAAGCAGCTGTATGCTCATCCAGGAGCAGGAGTTTGGGCTTTTTCAGTGAGGCCATCAGCAGCGTCAGCGCCTGGCGCTGTCCGCCGGAGAGAAGGCCCACCTTTACAGTCATGCGGTCTTCCAGTCCAAGCCCAAGAGCCTTAAGCTTTTCCCGGTATTCCTCACGTTCGGCACTGGTGACGCCCCAACGCAGTCCCCTCTTCTCGCCTCTTCTCATAGCAAGAGCCAGATTTTCCTCCATCTGCATGTTGGGCGCGGTGCCCATCATGGGATCCTGAAACACGCGGCCTATGTATTTTGCCCGCTTATGCTCAGGCAGGCCGGTGATATCCTCCCCATCCAGAAGGATGCTGCCGCTGTCTACAGGCCATACGCCCGCCACAGCGTTCAAAAGGGTGGATTTTCCTGCGCCGTTTCCACCGATGACGGTGACAAAATCCCCGTCCTCCAAATGGAGGCTCAGATCCGACAGCGCTTTCTTCTCGTTGATGGTGCCCGGGTTGAAAGTCTTGCTCACGTTGATAATGTCAAGCATTGGGCTTTACCTCTTTCTTTTTGCTCTTGCGGAAGGAGTTCTGCGACCTGTCGCGGAAATATGGCACTGCAAGGAACACAGCGACAATAATTGCTGTGAAGAGCTTCAGGTCGTTGGAATTGAGCTTGAGCCACAGGACAATGACCACAACAATATAATACAGCACACCGCCCAGAACAGTGAAGCACAGAGTGCACAGGAAGTTCAGTCTCTTACCCATGATGGCTCTGCCAAGAACTTCACCGATGATGACGGCGGCAAGCCCGATAACAATGGCACCGCGGCCCATGTTGATGTCCGCGAAGCCCTGATACTGCGCCATAAGGCCACCGGCAAGAGCGACAACACCGTTGCTGAGAGACAGGCCCAGCACCTTCATGTTGTCGATGTTGATGCCAAGAGCTCTGCTCATGGCGGGGTTGTTGCCGGTGGAGCGGAGGGCAGAACCCTGTTCTGTACCGAAGTACCAATAGCACAAGGCTATCAGCACGACAGCAATGATAACACCGGTGAGGATGGACTGGGGAATATGGCGGGAGGACAGGATCAGGTTAAACTTATCCACGCTGACCGCTTTATTTGCAGCCATCCCCATGATGTGAAGGTTTACAGAGTACAGCGCAAACTGGGTAAGAATGCCGGATAGGATTGCCGGAATTCCCAGCTTGGTGTGCAGCATACCTGTACAAAAGCCCGCGAAGATGCCCGCAAGCAGTGCGACCAGCAGCGCCGCCCAGGCAGGCCAGCCGGCAAGAATGAGCATGACAGTGCATGCGCCGCCGGTAGTGAATGAACCATCCACAGTAAGGTCAGCCACATCCAGCAGCCGGAAGGTAATATAGATACCGAGAGCCATAAGCCCCCATATCAGGCCCTGTGCTATGCCGCCGGGCATATTTTTCAGCAGCTTAAGTACACTGAGCGACGAGAAATATGCAACAATACTCACGGAATATCTCCTTTACGGGTGTTGGTTTTTACTATTACTCTCCGATAGCGGCGTAATCTTCGGGAACAGTGATTCCCAAAACTTCGCAGATCGTAGCGTTATACTCCTTGGTGAACTGAGGAGCATACTGGATCTCCATGGTGGAGATGTCAGCACCATTTACAAGGATCTCATATGCCATTTCGCCGGTAGCATAGCCGATATCATAGTAGGAGGGGGACAAAGTGGCAACGCCGCAGCCGGAGCAGATGCCCTCTTCACCGGCGATGATGGGGGTCTTTGCGTTCAGAGCAACGTTATTGATAGCCTCAGTGCAGGAAGCGGCGGTGTTGTCGGTGGGGATGTAGATAACATCGCACTCGCTGCATGCGGTGGCGGTGACGCTGGAGACATCGTTGGAGTCGGCAAAGGTGTACTCGGAGACGGTGTAGCCATAGCCCTCAAGGATGGGGGTGATGACTTCAGCCTGGTACTTGGAGTTGGGTTCGCCGGAGCAGTAGAGAATGCCGATAGTCTGGGCATCGGGGAACAGCTCGTTGAGCATGACGGCCTGGCCATCCAGAGGTGCAAGGTCGGAGGTGCCGGAGATATTGGTGCCGGTAACGCCGGTCCAGTCCTCGATGTTCAGAGCGGTAGCATAGTCGGTGACAGAGGTTGCGAGAACAGGGATGTCAGCGGTGGCGGATGCAGCAGCCTGCAGAGCGGCAGTAGCATTTGCCATGATCAGGTCAACCTCGTCAGCAACAAACTGGTTGCAGATGACGGAGCAGGTAGCGGAGTCGCCGGAGGCGTTCTGCTCAGCAAAGGTGACAGAGTCGCCCAGCAGCTCGGTGAGAGCATCTTTAAAGCCCTGCGTAGCAGCGTCAAGAGCGGTGTGCTGAACCAGCTGGCAGATGCCGACAACATAGCTTTCGGCAGCTTCTTCCACGGGCTCAGCGGGAGCTTCGGACTCAGCAGGTGCGGTAGATTCTGCGGGTGCTGCAGTTTCTCCGCAGGCAGCCAGTGCGAAGATCATCAGAACAGCGCAAAGGAGTGCAAGGATCTTTTTCATTTTTGTTTTCCTCCAAATTAACATTTTCTCCAATAGTGACAAAAGAGGCTGCACAGAATGTCATCTGTGCAGCCTCATAAGCTCTAATGAGAACCCGTTCCATTAATTGCAGCACAAATGACCATTACATTTTCTAAAAAAGTAATAAAAAAAGCCATATGCAAATGCAAAACGGAACTTGAACATATGCATGCCTCCATTGGGGATGGTCACACTTTAGCACTATGTGGTATTGAAGTCAAGGACTTTTTGTATTTAAATCGAAAAAATCACCATTTTATGACTTTTCCTTGATTTTCTTTCTGCAATTTCCCAGCCAGAGGGAGCTCTGTTTCACCTGTCGTTGCTCTCTTTTGCAGTCAGGCAGGCTCGCTATACGACTTTTTGGCAGACAATGCAAAAAGCACCCGGCAAATGTTAATTTCTCTGCCGGGCACTCGAAGAAATTTTCAATGGAAAAGCTCTGCCTCCAGTTGCTTTACGAAGGACTCAAGGCCGACGCGGTCATCCTCCGAAAAACGGGAAAACGAGGGGCTGTCAATATCCAGCACACCGACAACAACACCGTTTTTTCTGATGGGAATGACGATTTCGGAGTTGGATGCGCTGTCGCAGGCAATATGGCCGGGGAATTCATGCACATTATCCACCAGCACCGTTTGATTACCGGAAGCCGCCGCGCCGCAGACGCCCTTACTGAGTGGGATTTCAATACAGGCCGGTTTTCCCTGAAAGGGGCCAAGGATAAGCCTTCCCTGCTCAATGTGGTAAAAGCCCGCCCAGTTGATATCCTCCAGCGTGTTGTACAGAAGAGCGGAGGCGTTTGCAAGATTTGCAATAAAATGGGGCACACCGTGTATAAGTCCCTGAAGCTGAATCAGAAGTTCCCTGTAATCAGTCATTTTAGGCTCCTATTTATAATCGAACTCACTGGCCTCGCAAAGGGGTTTGTCCAGCAGTTCGGGGTTTGCGAAAATATGCTTTATAAGTTTGAGACTGCGGGCAAAATAAAAGCCATCGGCTATGCGCTCATCCAGCGTGGCCCCAATATCCACAACATCCCGCTCTTGCCTGCTGCCGTCGGGCATAAGGACATCCTCCTTATGCAGAGTACCAATGGTGACCATGATGCTGTTTGTGCCGTAATTGTTCAGATGATGATAGACAGAGCTGCACTTGATGCTGCCCAGATTGCTGCACAGTACCGTAGTGTAGTTGGGGTCGCCTTCCGTGATAAAATCAGGTGCCAGTCCCCAAAAGTCCAGCCACCTTATGATCCGGATAAGCAGCATCAAGAGCGGCCGTGGGATCTTTGCGAAAGAGTCCAGCAGCGCATCCACGCCGCCGGTGGAATGTTCGCTCTTGCGCGTCTCGCTCACATCGCCTACGATTTTGCGGCTGACATCGTCAATGGTATCCGTGTCCTTTGGTACAAAAACCATAAGCGCTTCCTCTCCCGTGTCGGAGAAGCGACGCTTGCACACGAAGCTCAGACTGATCTCATCCCGCTCATAGATGCGCCTGCCCTGAACAAAGCGGTTCATCAGCGGGCGCTCCTTTACCATACGGGCAATGCCCAGAATAAAGCAGTGGAAAAGCGTTGTCTTATACTCAGGATGCTGTGCGTTTTTCCGTTCAAGATATTTTACAAGCTCCGTGGCGTCAATGGTGTCGTTGATATAGACCTCGCAGTCCGTGCGGTTTGGCATCAGGTGCGCCATGATCGTCTGCAGGCCGGGCGCCTCTCTCACCCAGCGTCCGTCGCGCCGGTCTCCCCAGCGTCTCTTTTTCTTCTCACTCACCGGAAATCCTCCCTTTTTCTCCTCTTGGGGTATCGAGAATTATTTTATGACATACTTTGCGGAAATGCAACAGGGTTCGGAAAATTTATTTCAAAATTTAAAACTTTCCTGTCTCTTCCTCCGACGGCTGGCAAAAGAATAAGCCTGAGCGATTTTTTGCTCAGGCTTATACATGTTTCTGTCAGGCTTTCATAGCCTCTGCGGTGGCGACAGCCACAGCAACGGTAGCGCCGACCATGGGGTTGTTGCCCATGCCCAGGAAGCCCATCATCTCCACGT